>CAIWXG010000358.1 GCA_903916555.1 uncultured Bacteroidota bacterium | reverse complement strand
CCTACATCATTGATAACAAAGCGGACTACTACCGGCTATTACAGGAAATACGCCTGAAAGATAATTGGGAAGAATGGATATTATACATACTAAAAGGAGTTGAAGTTACAGCTAAAGAGACCATTAGTCAGGTTCAGGAAATAAACAAGCTCTTTATAAAAACACAAGAAAAAGTAAAGAGCGAAGCCGAGAAATCATATAATAAGGAATTGTTAGAGCTTTTATTTGAACACCCATACAGCAAAATTGACTACCTGATTGACAGGCTTAAAATTTCAAGAATTACGGCATCTAAATACCTTAAAGAACTTGAAAAATTAGGCATACTGCAATCTAAGAAGGTTTGGAAAGAGACATTATACATCAATACTGAGCTTTTTGATCTTCTTAAAAGGTAAAACCTGTTGATTACTATATATAAAATAAATGGTAGCCTTTCTTACGTTAAACGGGATAACCGTTAAACGCTAAGACCACTATAGCGTTGATTTTTGCAGTGGAGGACGACTTTCAACTTTTTCTAAAATACTCATAATTAAATTTAAATTATTAAACCTTTTTTCCTGCCTTATTATTGTTCTTAACTGCTCTTGCCATTGCTTTCTCTGTCCCTTTTGGTTTTTGGGTTTTTCCTGTTGCTTCACAACCAACTAATGAAGACTTCTTATACGTGCTATCGTTTTTTAGTTTACTCATAATTTATTTTTTATTTTTTTTGAAGTGCCAAAATGCTGCTCATGCCCATTTCGGCATGTTACAACAGAACTTTTTTGTAATTCTTCTAAACTGATAATAATAATCAATGGACATACATTACATGGGATTTCAATTACTTGTTCTGAAATTTTATTTACTTTTTTCATAATACAAATCTTCATTTAAAATACATAATAATATTATATATTAACTATCATTGAAGTTATTATTGTTATTTTAGCCAATCATCTCCCTAACTTCTTATACTCCTCTGCAAATTTCTTTACATTCTTTAAATTGGGTAAAAGTACAGTTTCAGAAAGCTGCTGTGCTTTATTTACCAATTTATCAAATTCTTCAAATTGCTCCACAAAAGCTTTATAATGGGGGTCATTCCATGATTGCTCCATTTGCTTTAAATAGCTTTTCATTTGCTTTTGACTGGATTGCAAATTTGTTGTGTGACTATGCAACCTTTTAATCAAATCCTCCACACGGGAAGGATCTACATTCATTTGTGCCATAATTATAATTTATACTTTAATCTTCCCAAAATTCTTTTCCTTCAGAATCAATATAACCATAAGTTTCATTTAATTCCACACAAGCTATGCCATCTCCAAAGTTATGTGCAAAATCATACTTACATTTTATTATTTCCTTGCCTTCAATATTAATATAACCATACTTAGTATTGAATTGGACACAAGCCAAACCATCAAAGAATTCAGATATATAACTATATTTGAAAGCCAATATTTGATTACCTTTATTGTCAATTAATCCATATCTATTTTCCCCTCCTTTATATAAACTTCCTGACGTAACCCTTGCAACGCCATTTTCAAAATCATGCGCACCACCAAAATTACAAGGTATAACTATTTTTAGTTCTTTATTGACATACCCCCATTTACCACTCAATTCAACCATTGCAAGTCCTTCTGCAAAGTTCAATGCATTTCCGTTTATGGGAATTCCAAACTTCCATGGCGAAGTATGTTTTCCTTGCTTATCTATTATGAATTTTTCGCCATTCTTGCTTACATAAGCAAATCCATCTTTAGAAAAATCTGAACAATCATCGTATATTAAACCAGTTATTTCTTTACCATTTTTATCAATATAACCATATTTAGAAGTGCCATTTTTCTTAACCGATACTCTTGCAAAACCATTGCAAAAAGGACGTATTAACCAATACTTGAATGGTGTTATTTGTTTTCCAGTCACATCTATATATCCTCTGAATTCACCGTCTATGCTAACCGAAGCCAAACCCTCACTAAAATCCTCAGCATCTTCATATTTACCAGAAATCACTAATTTATTATCGATATTTATATATCCGTATTTTTCATCATCTTCTTTGCACTCTACAGATGAATAAAATGTTTTCCCATCTCGCTCAACCATAACAAGATGTAACCCGTTATAGAAGTGATTTGGATTATAGTCATACTCTTTTCCAAGCTTATCCATATAAGTATTCCCTGAACATTCTCTATAATCAATACGCGCATAACCATTATAAAAGGTATTATTGCGTTCGTATTTATAATCAATAATTAACTTTCCTTCAATATCAATATATCCCCATTTGCCATATAGTTTGACTGCTGCTAAACCCCCCTTAAATTTATCAACATTATCATAATTGCAAGGTATTATTATCTTTTCATCTTTATTACAAAACCCATACTTATCCTTTTTTTTATAAGGTATTAATAATTCAGGCTCAGAATTAATTAAATCACCACTTCCCCATAATTCTTCAAAGTTAATTCCATTCACTATTGTTTTTATCCCAACACCTTCTTTTAACCCATTTTTCCATAATCCATTATATATAACTCCAATTTTATCAGTGTATATGCCTTTGCCATGAGGAATTTTGTTCAGAATATTACCTTCATATTTATCACCATTTTTATATTTTATAGTACCCTCTGATATATTCCCGTTTACCCAATTCCCAATTATATGGTCGCCATTTGCATTTTGTATTGTACCATAGCCATGAGGTTGTCCATTTGCATTGCGTGGCACATTAATTATATCACCATTGGCAAATTGAGAAGCAATTTTATATATTTTCTCAAGGTCATCAATATATTCTTTATAAGCTATACTTTCCATGTTTCTTCTTTTTTGTAAATTTTTATTACATCTGCTTTATAACGAGAGGTAGGGCTTTTTAAATATGCTGTATTTTTATTTTTTATTGGACTTAAAGAAAGGTCATCAATATATCTTGTTGGGTCTTCACCTTTCAAAACAACAATGTTTTCAAATTCATTGAGAATTTTAGATTCAAAGCAATCCATCAATAAATTGTAATTTAGAGCATGAAGAATGAAATGAATGCCATAATCTGCACCGTCTTTTAATAATACTGACAATTTGCTTGCGAGTGGGGTTAAGTCGCCGTATCCTTCCTTGCGTAATTCTCTAATATTTAACATATTTAGTATGCAAACAATGTAGCGTCCTTTATTTCCTTCTTCGTTAACCCTTAAATCAAGCTCATCTTTTAGTTCATCTAATAATTTATCAAGCAACTTATTTTTACTAAAGACTTTACAATTAGTGGTCATGCTTTTTAGTTCCTCAAATTGACCGCTTAGATCACTATCTTCATCAAACAAATCGAAAATATAAAATTTACTTTCATTATTTGACTGCTTGATTGCCTGCAAAACTGAATGATAAACAAATGATATTGCAGCATCATCGTCATCACCTGCAAGCAGAACATTTGAACTATATTTTTTTCTAAACCTGTATTTGTAGTGTTCTGCCTGTAAATAGGACGGTTCCCCTATATACATATCGCAGAATTTATTATTTATTTGAAATATATTTTCATTTAATAATGTTTTTAAAATAGAATTATTCGCTACAGTTACGCTTTGATTGCCATCATAAATATATTGCTTAAATGGTGTTAGATTTAATGCACTTTTTTTCGCTTTATTAGCCAGATAATCTATTTTTTCTGCCATTTTATCTTTTGGTATAAATGCACATTGAAACAGATTATTACCTGATTTTAAACCATTTTGTGTATTGTAAACAGCTTGCCCTGCCCTTGAAAATTGCAAGGGTGCATCATTATCCATTGATAATATTTTTACACAATCCATTTCAGGCATTTTCATTCCAATTCTTAAACCAATATTAGATAAAGTAGAACCTGAAATATCCACATCTCCAAGAGATTGTGTTGCCAAAATCATATTGATGCCAAAAGAACGACCTCGCCTTGAAATATCTTCTATTAATATACTTGCTTTTGATGATAGTGAACCAGTACCGCTTAATAATACCTGAAATTCATCTATCACAACAAGGTAACGAGGAATTTTTTTGCCGGATGCTGTGGAATATTCTGCTATATTTCCCGCATTAAACTGCTTAAATAAATCACCACGCTTAGTTATTTCTTCTGCAAGAAACTCAAAAACACTCAACCCATATTCTTTTTCGCCGGCTATAGATAGGATCTTTACCGATGGTAATGATTCGTAAACTTTAAATTCGGTACCTTCTTTATAGTCGAGCAAGATAAACTGTAAATCATCCGGCGAATAAATATATGAACCATTGACAATAATATTATGCAGTAAAACCGATTTCCCACTACCAGTTGCACCACCAATTAAAGCATGGTGTACATCGGCATTAAAACCAAATGTAAAATCTAAGGGTTCATTACTTTGTGTTACTCCAATAGGTATTTTTACACCTTTTGCCGCACTTTGCACCCATTCTTCAGTTAGGTGTTTTGAAATATCTAATTCTACTGTTTTTGCTTCATTTACAGCTTTATTTAAATCAGCCTTTAGTGCTTCTAAATATACAGGTATTTCTGTATCAAACTCGCTTATGTAGAACTTACTATTGTAATATACGGAATTTGGAACATTGTGTATTTGGTTCAATTCAAGGTCAATTAATGTTGATGATTTCAGAAAATCATCAAGAGAAGTTTCATAAGGCATTTTTGCTGTAGTATCAATACTCATTAAAACATAAATACCAGCTTTATTGCCATTTTCAATCAAATTAAGTAATTTATCAGAAGAATCTTTACTGAAACCTTTTGGAAAATTAGCTACTAACAAAAACTGAAAAGGTTGATTGGAATGGGGTATTTTTTGGTTGTATTCTGCAAGATTGTGATATTTATTTTGCAAATATTTCGTCAAAATTATCGGTACTTTGTTTTTAATTTCAGTAAGACCCTGAGTAATTTCACTTTCGTCATCCCAAATTTCCGGTTCTAATATTTTTTTATCAAGACCAAAAAGACCATTAAAACTCATTCCGTTTTTTTCGTTGTCTAATATATAAATTTTAGACTGGTTTATTGGTAGAGAACACAACAAACGCAATACAATCTTTTGCAAAGCATTGTTAGCTTTATCTTTTTGCTGGGCAGTTTTAATTAGATAACATATCCCTTTAGAATCAGCAAAGGGAATGCAACCGGAAATTATTTTTTCTGCCCCACCTACTTTTAAATTACAAACATGCAGTATGTCTGGCAGTTTTAATATTTCAGAGGTATTAAATTCAAGTGTATCCACCGCTGCAACTGGTTGTTTATATCTACCTAATTTTTTTCTATTGGTTTGTGCGTTAACCTTTAGATTAGGGTCTATTTGTTTTAGGAAAATATCAAATTCAGGTATTTGAAATTCTTTTGATTTCAGAAATTCCCATAGTTTTTTATAAGAGTCAACATCTTTAAAATAGTTTTTAAAATCTGCAAAGGCTTCATATTTCTTAAAGAAGCCTGCAAATTTACCATTATCGTATAAATATTTTAAATATTCCATAATGTTTTATTCAAAATCCTCGAAACCATTGTTTTCGTTTTCTTTTTTATTATCATTTGCGTTTAAGGCATCGTCCATCTGCATTGGTAATATTTTAGAAATTTCACCATTTATTTCAGCTTCATATTCTTCAAAAAGAAGAGTACGTTCATATTCTTTCCATATTTCAATTGCCTCTGTAAACTTTTTCTCCTGAATAAGTAAATTTGCCTTTTTATTTACACTTTGTCCATTTTGCCAAAAACCAGCGACTATAATATTTTGAATCTTATCGTGAAAAATACCTTTACCTTCAGCACTCGTTAAAAAAACATCACCTTCATAAAAAGAGCCATTTGTGTAAATTAATTTACCTCTTCCCTCATTAACCCCAAGTATACCATCAAGCCACTCTCCTTCATAATATACATGGGAACATGAGCGCCAAATTATTTTCCCAGTTATTGCATTATCTTCACCCCATACTCCTTCCCAAATGTTGCCTCCTTCAAAAATCATTTTCCCATTCCCCTTCTTTCTGTCTTCTTTCCATTCCCCTTCAAACGCATCTCCATTTGCAAAAATCATTTTCCCGCTACCATCTCTGAAACTGTTTTTGAATTCACCTTCATAAACATCCCCTCTTTTATAAATCATTTTCCCATTACCCCATTTTTTACCATCTTTCCATTCTCCTTCATAAATACTTCCATCTTTCCAAACATATTTGCCTTTCCCATTTCGAATATCATCCTTCAATTCACCCTCATAATTACCATTTGAATAAATCATTATCCCTATGCCATAGCCACATTTTTTATCATCTTTCCACACACCATCATATATGCTGCCATCTTTCCACATAAATTTTCCCTTCCCATTTCTTTTACCATCTAACCAACTTCCTTCATAAATATCTTCATTTTTATAAAGCATTTTCCCAATTCCGTGTTTTTGCCCAGCTTTAAAGTCACCTTCATACACATCACCATTTATGTAAAATAATTTTCCTTTACCTTCTAACCTATCATTTCCCCAATCACCTTCATATTGCCTAAATTCAGTATGCTTGCTATAGATACATTTGCCATTACCACTCCTTTCATTATTTTTAAAATCACCTTCATATATTTTTCCATCTAGATAAGTCATTTTTCCCTTCCCATTTCTAATATTAGCTTCCCAACCTCCTTCATAAACTTCTCCATTACCCCACGAATATTTTCCTTTCCCAGTTATAAATCCATCTTTCCACTCCCCAACATAAATATCCCCATTCGCCCATGAACATTTTCCGCTTCCATCATATTTATCATCTTTAATATTTCCAGTATATGTATCCGAATATAAGTACCCACTAAATTTTCCATTTTTCCATGTGCCTATTCTGTCGCCTTGAGTGCTTTGACCTTCTATTAATATATCATTGTGCCAAAGTCCTTCTAATATTTTTTTACCATCTGTCTTTTTCCCATAACCAGTAAATTCTCCGCTAATCCAATCACCTTCATAAACAATAAAATCACTTTTATCACCACGAATACCATTAAAATCACCACTTATCAGCGATTTTCCATCATGATAATTTATTCCATAAACAATAAGTTTACCCTTGCCATTTATTTCACCATCTTTTATTTCGCCAGTATAAATGCCAATAACTGGACCACCAAACATAGTGGTTGGTTCTTTGGTACCATATTCAGTTTTGAAAACTTCCTTATTCTTAATGTTCCCATTTTTTGATGACAGAAAACTAAATTTTAAACAGTATTGCATTTGTTTTATTAATTATATTGAAATAAATACTTTAAATATTTTCTGCAAATTATACATTATTATAATAATATATACTAAGTCTGTTGGCGAGAATACTACACCAAATATTCTTTCTACAATAATGGTTTTACCTTCTAAATCGACTTCATTAAACTTTGCGCAAAGGTAGAATACTTTTTCTTCTTTTTTTTTTTTTTGGCAAATAATAAGCTTAGTGAAACTTTCAAAATAACTTCCGCAACTATTGTATTGAAACGAGAGCTATTTTGCGGAAGTTATTTTGAAAGTCTTACTTAGTCATCCATAAGCACCCTAACCAATATAATTTCCCTGGCAATCAACACTCAATTGTATTTTGTTTAAGCCAACAAAAGCTTTGCCATTATTAAAATAGCCAGCAGTGTCATATATGCAAGGTATTACTATTGCGCCTTCACTGCTAATATATCCAAATTTATCACCTAAACAAACAGTTGCAAAACCTTCGCAAAACTCTGAAACGTAATCATAACTGCACGGAATAATTAAATCGCCGGATTTATCAACAAATCCCCATTTCCCATATAATTTCACTCCTGCCATGCTTTCTGAAAAGTCATGAAAACTTTCAAATTTCAATGGAATAGTAATCTCACCTGATTTATTTAAAAAGCCACACTTCCCTTTTGATTTTACACCTGCCAAACCTTCGCTAAAAGTTGAAATATTATCATAGATACAAATGGTTATCAAACGTCCCAGTTTATTAATTATTCCGCTTTTACCGTCTAACTCAACAACGGCAAAACCCTGAGAAAAGTCACTGATCTCGTCATACTCACAAGGTATTACCAGGTTGCCTTCTTTGCTGACATAGCCATATTTCCCGCCAATTTCTACGCCAGCTAACCCCTCATAAAATTCTCCCGCAAAATCAAAAATAAAATCAATTACAACTTCATCTTTAATGTTGCAAAATCCACATTTACCACTTTCACTATCCCTATAAGGTACTAAAATATCTGCATCAACTTCCATTCCTCCCCACCAAGCCTTATTGTCTATAAGAACCAAAGCCCCGTTATTATATTCGCCTTCGTAAATTCTGCCATCTTTACAACTATACTTTCCATTCCCCTGAAACTTATTATTGATGAAACTGCCATTGTATTCGTCACCATTTAGCTTAAGAACACCAAAGCCGTTCATCCCTCCATTTTTGATATCACCAGTATAAGTGCCAGCTTTAAGACCATTATCATAAACATTCCTGTTAATTACTCTGCCATTCTTTTTAGCCAGAAAACCCTTTTTTAAAATATAACCAGCCATATTTCTTTTGTTAAACCTTGATGGAATTATATACTTGCCATATTGATTCTACAGTAAGTGCCATTGCCATCAATACAACATGCAAAAAATAAATTTCAATTACCTTGCAGCCAGGCTTTCTTCTAATGTCGGAATATTCATAAATTAGTTAATTTCGCCAAAAACATCATTTCGAATATTTGAAATCTCATCTAATCTATTAAAAATACCTTTGAAGAATGCACAAATTTCATCAAAATTAATCCAGATGAAATTAATCTTAAATTTTATAAAAGGATTTTTGCCGTTTATATTTTTAGAAAGTTGTAGTATTTCATCAACGCATCCATGTGCAAGCCTGTAGTTTTCAATCTCAGTTTCCATAATCCGAAAATTTCGTGAATAAAATACTTCTACCAGCGTAGAATTATTTATCCAATCATCATGTTTTAGGTTATCCTTCTGATAAAAAACTACAAAATCATAATGGAAATCAATAAGCATTTCAAACTCATTATTTCTATAGCTCCAACCTGATAATATTATTTTGTATCCACAATTGTCTGTTAAGCCAATTGTTTTAAAAGGCATTTTGTTTTTGCCATCAAATTCAATTACAAATTTTCCTGCAAAACCTTTTGCATGGTCAATATCCAACAATTCACTTTTCTCGCAGTATAGTATATCAGTTATATAATCTTTTAAATTACTAATACTTTCTGTTTTTTGCTTTTCTATTAAACCATAATCATCAATGTACATTATACATTCAAGACTGTTTTTCAAATTCTCTATAATAGTAGGTATGTTTTTATAACCCTTTAGCACCAAACAATTAGGTAGAAATACTTCCACCAAATTTTTCGGCAAAGAAATAGTACAGTCATCCCATAATTCACTACTTATTTTAATGCCGTTCTGTAGTCTAATTTCAAATTCATAGGGCTTGCCAAGAGATTGTATTTTTTTATTCAGAAATTTATAAGTAACCAATTTTTTGAAACACTCCATTTGTGGTGTACCTCTTTTTATGCTGTACCTATCATCATAAAATAAGTACCCGCTATCTTTTGCCAACAAAACTAAATGATTAACTTTAATATCCCTTTCATTTTGGAATAAGCTGCATAAATCATTCCAATAAATCTTATCAAGATAAAGAGTAAAATTTTCTCCAGTTTTAAATAATCCAATTCTATGTAGTTGCATCAAATTGCAAAAGTAGAATGAATAAACAAAAGGTAAGTAATTTTCAAGAGTATTTTTCGTTTTCACATAAATGTGATTAAAGTCATTATTTTTTTAAAAAATTCGCACCTAATTAGATCGTAACTTTGCACAGTTTTATTTTTAATGCATGGTTTATTGGAATGGATTTCCTTATCTCCATTTCATTTATATTTAGTATATTCACCTGAAATTTTGTATAATTGATATAAAACAATACTCACAATATGAATATACCTACTCCAGAACAAATTGATTTAATATCAAAATTACTTATTGAGTCAATCAACGAGCTAATTACTTTTGATCAAGAAATATTTCATGATAAAATAAAAAGCATTCGTGGACTTTCCGATGATGCAAAAGAGTTAAATAGAAAACTTCACGAAACGACACTAAACCATAGATTATCTTATTATCTTTAAAATAATATTAAAAAAACAATTTTTGATGCACAGTATAAAATTGACATAGAATATAATAGATACAAACGTTCTGAAAAAAGAGTAACCAAATTTAATGGGAACAATGAGGAAATAATAGCTCGTCCAGATATTGTAATACATACACGTAAAACAGATAAAGATGAGTCGAAGACGTTAAATAATCTATTGGTAATTGAGGCAAAAAAAGGAAAAATAATTCCCCTTGATATTGAAAAAATAAAAGGTTTTATTTCTGATAAAAAGTATTTTTACCTCTTTGGTTTTACAGTTTCCTATTGCAGTGATATTAACAATGTAATTGGTAGGTTATATTATAGTAGTACAGGTACAACTATTACTGATATTCAATTAAATGTAAAAATATAATACGAAAAAATCATGCAAAAATTTGTTATTCTATCAAATAGTTGTATTTAAATGTCAAACCCCACCCAGTTCTTCCACATCTGATAGAAAAACTGATTTAGAGGTATTAGAATGACGTCATCTGACGTCAACAGATGTCATCTGACGTCTAAAAGGAGACATCTTCATTATCGAATATCATGCAGGTAAAACTTGAAATAAACCCGTTTATTTTATTCGCAAAAAATGGTATGGCATTTGCGGTAAATAAGGTATATTTGCGTTGAGTTTCTTTGAAATATTGCCGTATAAACAAAGGGGGTAACAGAACCCAACTGCGTCGAAAGTAAACCTGATAGCTTTCGGGTAACAATTAGGTCTGTTTACGAAGAACTTGTTACCAGTTTGTTACTTTTCTTCCCTCCCAATCTTCCAAGACACTTGATAATACACACTTTTCGGCATTTTTCTGACTTCGTTATAAAAGAATACAGAGATATTCCGGACGATAAAATTATGGAAAATGGCGGTGAAAAATCGGCTGTTTATAACGAACTAAAAGCAAAGTATAAAGAACAACTATTAAGACTAAAAAAAGAAGT
>CAIWXG010000357.1 GCA_903916555.1 uncultured Bacteroidota bacterium | reverse complement strand
TCAGTTTTATTAAGCCCGAAACCGTATCCTTATGCATCGGTTTTCTTATTGCCCAATTCTGTCCCATTTTTTGGTGTGTAAAATCTTTTTTAAAGCTACCGTCTTCATGTTTTATGTATTTTATAGGTCTATTTATTGTTTTATTAATTACCCTTAAATTTTGTTTAAAACTAACAACAGTACTACTAAGTTTTTCTCCTGTGTCTTGGGTAAATGTTTCCCAAGGCTTTTTAAATACCCACTTATAACCCTGCTTAGTATTGTCATTATATTTTTTTAAGCAAAGTATATGTCTTAAATCATTACGTTTTTTCTCTTTATTTTCTTTCTTATCCTTGCCAATAGCACTTGCATTGTTCAAATAGTTTATGTGGTTTCGTGTTGCACATGCTATTACTATTGCATCAAGGGCATGATGGCGATGGTCTATTCGTTTTTTGCTAAATCCTTTCTGTAGCTGCAAAGGCACTTGTGTTTGAAACACTATTTTGCCCTCTTTAATTGTCCATTCACCATAATTAGTGCTACCGGTTATTTTATTCATACGTTCAAAACGAGGAGTAATTAAATCGTTCCAAATATCATTTAAACCCCAGTCTTGTTTCAAAATTGAAGTAATAGTACCATTACCAACAATTACATTTTTAGATATTGCTTCCTGTTCTCCATTTTCTCTTACAATATTCGACATCAGGTTTTTCACAACTTTACTTATGTATCTGGTATCATTCAATTGCCGTTCTACAAATTTTTCAGGTAGTTCTTCCATAAGCAATTTTTTCATTTTACCTCGCAAGTTTCCATAATGTTCTTTTACAAACAATTCATATTCTTCTATCGTAAATAGTTTCACAGTCTTATAATCAGTGGATAATTCAGTTACTATTTGTCCCTTAAATTCTTTTATAAATTCATATCCCGTTCGGTTTGCTTTATAGTATTGCCCATTTACTACTGTTTCGCATATCACTTTATTACTAAACGAGTCATCATAAAAACGAGATTGTGGTATAATATGTTCAATTTCATACGCACTTGTAAACAATTTAGTTAGCGGTATCATTTCACCGGTATAAGGCGACCTGTATTTTTGTTCTAACCATAATTTGTACCGTATTAATTCTGATTTTGTAGGTTGTGCTAGTTTTGTTATTTTTAAAATGTCTTCCGGTATGTTTTCCTCGCTATTAATTACACCTTCCTCATAAATTTTTAAAATTTCCTGCTGATAGGGCGAGTAGGGGCGTACACTTTCTATATCAACATCATTTATTAATTCAGCCAATAATGCTTTTATTCTTAAATTTGTATTTTCATTTTCAGTAATTTGTTTAGTCATTTTTTCACGGTCTTTAGCAGGGTTTTTCATTTCTCTGCCCAATTCTATGTGTATTTCACCAAAATAGTTTTCTTCACCATTACCATGTTGTTTCCAAATGTCTTTTACTGTTTGTAGCGTTTCATTAATTACTTGTTCTACAATAGGGTTACGTAAACTATGCTGTTGCAATAATTGTATGTCATTTGCTGTTTTCCAATATTTTGCCTCACCATCCTCAGAATGTTTACCATAAACAACATAAGAAGCCAAATAATGGTCTATACCTTTATAAGCAGAAATGTCGTCAGCCAAATTTTCAAGTTTAGATAGCAAATTTGTATTTATGTTGCCGTCTTTGTTCTTATTTTCTCTTTTAAGGTTTGCAATAACATTCTGGATATTAAGCTGATAATTGTTGATATTATTTATAATATCATCTTCATTCCAGTATTTACCCATGCGCATTAAGGGTAGTAATCTTTTTATTGCTTTTGCAGAATAGGCACCATATTCTTTTTCAAAAGGTTTACATTTCTTAAATTGTTCTGCAAAATCTTCTCCTAAACCATTTTTTTGTGCAAATGTTTTTAGAGCTTTTTGTATTT
>CAIWXG010000356.1 GCA_903916555.1 uncultured Bacteroidota bacterium | reverse complement strand
TGTATGAAACAGGTATAAAAGTAACAGATGAAGAGCATCAGCAAATAAATATTAATAGAGATGATTTTCATGGCGAGTGGAACTATACAATAAATAGCACTTAAAATTATTTGTATGACTTATTTTTGCACAGTTCCTAAGTATATTATTTCAGGAGTATATTGGACTAATATTTTTTAAGTAACGGTATTAGTTTATAAGTCTATTGGACCTGACTCAAATCATGTTTTTTGTTTTCAACGAATAGTAATTTTGCATAACTAATAGTAATTTTGAAGAGTCTTATTTTTAAACTTTAAAGAAAAGTATTTTTTGAATAATTTAGGCCAATAGAGTGGTGTGGAATTGAAATTTGTTTCATAGCAAAAATTACTATTATTAGAAATAGCAATATCAATTTGCTTTTTTAGCTCCTCAAAAGCCATATTGTGAGCCATATCATCTCGAATATCCGATTCTAATAAAGAATCATAATATTTCAAATAATAAAAATCGTAATCGAATGGTTCAAAATCCGGAGATACTAATGATTTGGAGAAGGAAGATTTCCCCGAACCGTTGCAACCAGCAACAATTAAAAGAACAGGAGGGTCAGACATTTTTAAATTGCGGTGCTATTTTGGGATATTGAGTCTGTTTGCGCGACTTCATATTTTTTTCATATACTTCAATATGACGTTTAATTTCCGGCATCACTTTACCCATCCTTTCCAAGATAGTACCTATTCGTTGCTCCGTATTTGAAGATTTCTTCATAATGCAAATTTACAACAAAAAATGATTCAAATTAAACGACATCCGTTCTTTCCTGCTTTTTCGCAGGAATCTGGAAGTGAGAATAAACCTTTTTACTTCTTGAAGCCCTATCGGCACATCAAGAAGAAGGGAGCAAAATATAATCAAAAATTTACTAATTTAGCAGCAGAAACTTGAATTCCGATTTCAAACCGGCTGATTTTCCAGACACCAATTAGCAATGCACTTTGCCATGCTTAAAACTCACGCCGGATGGGGAATGAGCATTTTATTTTAAAACATTTTTCAAATGAATTTTTCAATAAAAATTTTTTTTCATAACCTATTTTGGATATTGATGGTGATTATAATGTTTTTTTCAATGTATTTTTTAATAAACTCATTAGATAGCAGAAAAAAATACTATATGGTTGATTCTAAATGGGTTAATTGTATTGGTACTTTAGTTTATTTAGATCATGGAGGTACAGGGGGGAAAGTCGTTTTAGTTATTCATACAATGGAAAGGAATATATAGATATGGAAAGCTATGTTAATCTTTGTGTTTGCGGTAATGTTCATGGTGAAAAGTATATTCTTAAAATTAACCCATCTGACCCGGAACGCTATATCCCAATAGATTGGAAACCTATTTTTACAATGGATGAAAAAAGAAGTTTTACAAAAGGTATTTTAATTGATGATATAGAAAGTTTATATGCTATTCCTTTTTTGAAGAAAGCTGGCGACAGCTCTGCTTCTTATTGTGTATTTTATGCATATTATGTATTAGATAGTAAATATGAGCGATGCCAACATTTACCTCCAAATTTCAAAAAATTATATCGTAATTTACAAAAAGGCCAATCATATCAGGTAGAATATTTGGATGAAGATCCACGCAGAGCAATAATATATTTGGATACACCAATAATGGATTCGATATAAAAGTGCCTCGTTCTTCCTGATTTTCCGCAGGGCATCAGGAAGAATGAATAAACCTTTTTACTTCTTGAAGTCCTATCGAAACATGAAAAAGATTTAAATTATATCCAAACGTTTACTAACAAATTTACGTCTATAATTGTAAATCTCTTTAAAATATTCTACTTATGCGTAAACTACATTTATTTTTTTCATTTATTTTAATGATTTGTTTTGTTGCATGTAAAAAAAATAACAATCCTAGTACTGTGGTACAAGTTGGGCCCTATTCATCAATGGATGATGTCTTCAATTTGTTAAGTAATAAATCAAAGTTTGTAACTATTGACGCAGTTTCAGGTGGTACATTTTATGGAAATAGCGGCACACGTTATATATTTCAACCCAATAGTTTCCAAAATACTACTGGTACAAGCATTACCGGTCCTGTTCATGTTGAAGTAAATGAATTTTTAAACAAGGCAGATATGCTTTTTTCTAAAACACTTCCTGTAGGAGATACAGCTACATTACTTTCTGCGGGCGAAATATATGTAAATGCATCGCAAGGAGGGCAAAATGTATATCTAAAACCAGGAGTTACATTTACGGCTAATATACCTCAGTTTGGAATCCCAGATCCAGGAATGACTCTATTTACAGGACAACCCGATACATTACACAAAACTAGCGGTGTAAAATGGACACAAAAATTAGATACTGCTGGAACAGGAGGAGGACATATAGGCATTGTTTATCATTCAGATACTCTTGGTATTATCTCAGATAGTCTTACTCAATGCAATGCTGACCGCTTTATGACAAGCCCAAATTTTCAAACTTTTACAGTAACAATTTCAATTCCAGGGACTAAAATAGATAGCAATTTAATAGTTTTTGGTTATACACTCTATGATACTTATAAAGGGGAATGGCCATTAGGTAGAATTGGTTCTTTTATAAATGGCGTATATACAGAAAAACATGTACCCAATATTCCGGTACATTTTGTTGCATTTACATTGCTATATGGCAATTTTTATGGTGGTATTATAGGTGCAACGCCTACTACAGGTTATAATTATACAGTTACATTAAGTAAAATAGTCCCTACAGCATTTAAAAGTCAAGTTGCTGCACTGTAAATAGTTGAATTTGTATATATATAATATGAAACTGATGTACATAAGGAAAGGGCTGAAAAATTCAGCCCTTTCCTTATGTACAAAATAACTATACCCCCACAACTAACTACACCCTGTAGTAGTGCCACAATTAGGACACATGTAACAAGTGCCGTTTCTTAGGGTTATGTTGCCACACTGGCGGCAAACGGGTGCATCGGCACTGGTACCCATTAGTTTTTTCATTTCTAAGCTATTGGCACTGCCGTGCAAAGCTAATTCAGCAGGTTCGTGTACCGGTGATTTTAGCTTTTGTACTGCAATTTGTGGTGGTGTTATTCTTACTTGAGACAGTTCTTTTTGCTTATTCTCAATTTCCAGTTTTTTAGATGTTTTTTCAGGGTCGGGTACATGTATTAAATCTTCACGGTCTAAATATTCATACGCTAATAAACGGAAAATATAATCTAATACAGAGGTAGCATTTTTAATATTCGGGTGTTCTACCATTCCGGATGGTTCAAACCTGCTGAAAATAAATTTGTCAACATATTCTTCTAATGGCACACCATATTGTAAACCTACAGATATAGCAATAGCAAAGCTATTCAGCAAGCTACGCATGGTAGCCCCTTCTTTAGCCATGTCTATAAATATTTCGCCCAGAGTACCATCGTTATATTCACCGGTGCGTAAAAACAATGCCTGCCCGCCTACTTTACCTTTTATGGTATAACCTCTACGTTTAGACGGTAATTGTTTGCGTTCTACAATTTGGCTTAGTTCTCTTTTAAGTTGAGTATCAGGGCTTTCTTGTACACGTCTGTTTACCTCAGCAAGCAATTCTTGTACCGTAAGTTTGCTCATATCCACAATACTGCTTACAGGTGCTTCGGTAGTTGCAGCAATTGTGTTCGCTGTTTCTTCTTTGGTATCTTCTTTTTTCTTTTTATCGCTTTTGTTACTTAGCGGTTGGCTCAATTTAGACCCGTCTCTGTATAACGCACAAGCCTTTAACCCTAATTGCCAGCTTAAGTAATAGCAATCTTTAATTTCTTCTATACTGGCATCATTAGGCAAATTTATAGTTTTAGATATGGCACCGCTTATAAATGGTTGCACAGCACCCATCATACGTATATGCCCCATGGCATGTATATAACGTACTCCTTTTTTACCACATGTATTGGCACAATCAAATACCGACAAATGTTCATTTTTAAGCAATGGCGCTCCTTCTACAGTCATCGTGCCACATGCATAGTCGTTGGCAGCTTCTATGGCTGCATCGCTAAAGCCCAATTCGTAAAGCATATTGAAATCAGGTGCATGGTATTTTTCAGGTGTAAAGCCTAAACGTTGCATACATTCTTCGCCAAGGTTATGCACATTAAATACAAAACCTATTTCAAACGCACTTTCTACTGCTGTATCTAATTTCTTTAACTCCGATGCTATAAATCCTTTTTCGCTTAATGTTTGGTGATTTATAAACGGTGCTCCTGCAAATGTGCCATGTCCTTTGGCATATTTTACAATAGCATCTATTTCTTCTGTTTTATAACCTAATTTCTTTAATGCTGCCGGTATCGATTGATTAATGATTTTAAAATACCCACCACCCGATAGCTTCTTGAATTTTACAAGTGCAAAATCAGGCTCTACACCGGTAGTATCGCAATCCATAACTAAGCCAATCGTGCCTGTAGGAGCTATAACGGTAGCTTGTGCGTTACGGTAGCCAAACTGCTCCCCAAATTGCACAGCGTCATCCCATGCTTTGGTAGCAGCTTTCAATAAATAATCAGGACAATATTTTGCGTTGATGCCCATTGGTTTTATTTCTAAACCCTCATAAGCATCAATTGCATCATAAGCGGCAGCACGATGATTCCGCATTACACGCATCATGTCTTCTTTATTTTCTTCATATTTAGCAAACGCTCCTAATGCATTTGCCATTTCTGCCGATGTTTTATAAGCCACACCGTTCATAATTGCACTTATAGAACCGGCGATAGCACGGGCAGGTTCGCTGTCATAAGCTATACCGCTTACCATAAGTAAACTGCCTAAATTAGCAAAACCTAAACCCAATGTGCGGTAATCGTAACTTAACTGTGCTACTTCCGGTGAAGGAAACTGAGCCATAAGTACCGAAATTTCTAATACTACCGTCCATAAACGCACCATATATTCAAAACCCTGCACATTAAACATTCCGCTTTCTTCATTATAAAACTGACGGAGGTTTAAGGAAGCCAAATTACATGCTGTATTATCTAAAAACATATACTCCGAACAAGGATTAGATGCTCTTATTTTACCACCTTTAGGACAAGTGTGCCATTCGTTAATTGTGGTATCGTATTGTGTGCCCGGGTCTGCACAACGCCAAGCTGCATAAGCTATTTTATCCCAAAGAGCCTTTGCCGATGTGGTTCTCATTGTTTTACCCGTACTGCGAGAAGTCATAATCCATTCTTCATTATTGTCTAACTTACGGAAGAACGAATTAGGAATACGAACCGAATTATTAGAGTTTTGTCCTGATACCGTCTTGTAAGCCTCACCTTCATAGTCGGATGGATAGCCGGCGGCAATTAATGCACCTACTTTCTTTTCTTCTTCTACTTTCCAATCTATAAAGTTTTCTACTTCGGGGTGGTCTAAATCTAAACAAACCATTTTAGCAGCACGGCGAGTAGTACCACCGCTTTTAATAGCACCTGCAGCACGGTCTCCTATTTTAAGGAAGCTCATTAGCCCGCTTGATGTACCACCACCGCTTAATTTCTCTCCCTCAGCACGTATGTTGCTATAGTTAGTACCTACACCCGACCCATATTTAAAAATACGGGCTTCGCGTACCCATAAATCCATAATACCGCCTTCGTTTACCAAATCGTCATCCACACTTAATATAAAACAGGCGTGTGGTTGCGGACGCTCGTAAGCATTTTTAGACCTTTCAAGGTTTCCTGTTTCCGGGCTTACAAAATAGTGTCCTTGTGGCTTACCCTCAATACCATAGCTTGAAAACAAACCGGTATTAAACCATTGCGGGCTATTGGGTGCACAGCTTTGCATAAGAATGCTATACACTAATTCATCATAAAAAATTTGTGCATCATTAGCAGATGTAAAATAACCATATTGTTCACCCCAAGTACGCCAGCAATTTGCCATTCTATCCGCTACTTGTTTAATAGATGTTTCACTACTTGTGCTACCATCTGCTTGCGGTACACCTGCTTTGCGGAAATACTTTTGTGCAAGTATGTCGGTAGCTATTTGCGACCAATGCTTAGGAACTTCCACATTGTGCATTTCAAAAACCTTTTCGCCATTAGGGTTACGAATTACCGATGTACGGTAATCGTACTCAAACATATCGAACGGGTTTGTGTTGTTGCGGGTATAATGTCTTTCAAATTGAAGACCTTTATTATTGTATTTGCTACTCATATATAAAACGATTTTTTTGCTTTCTTTTCTATTGTGGGACAGCTAAATTAATTAAAACTACTGCCAAAGAAAAAAATAGAAATTAACCCTGTGTGGATAACCTATGTAAAGCAAGCCAACAAACAATAAGTTTTTTTTTATTGATATAATATTTTTTATTATTTAACACATGCTTTGCTTTTTTAGTAATTTAAGTATTATTTTGGGGGAAGAAACAACATTTTAAAATTAAAAAAGTTTTTTAATAGAAAACTATTTATCTGTACATAATACATAATATAGTAATATATATGGAATTAAAAGTAATTAAAAACAGCCAAGAATATCAAAGTTAATAAGATGTTGAAGGCGTCTAAATTGCCTAAAAAACGTTACAGTTAATTACTTCACTACATTTATTATCCACGAAGCTATAATTGAATAGATTTGTGGAGTTTTGATTAAGAAGGATGGGCAGGGGTAAGTTAGGTTCGCTTTATAAACGCACAACCCTCAGATACGCGTTGCAACCTCTGATGAGTGAAGCATAAAAAAAGATTTTACATTTGGCAAAACAGGTACTAAATATAAATTCTCTAAATTTGCAAAAGATACTTAAAAAGGGACAATGGCAAAATATATAGACATCTTTACAGATTATGGGTTTAAGAAAATTTTTGGGGAAGAGGCAAATAAGAATTTTCTTATTGATTTTCTTAATTCCTTATTGCCTGATGCAACTATTAAAAAACTGACTTTTAAAAATACGGAGCAATTGCCCATAACGCCCGAGGAACGAAAAGCGGTTTATGACATCTATTGCGAAAATGAACTAGGCGAAAAATTTATTGTAGAACTACAAAAAGCCAAGCAGAATTATTTTATGGAACGCACCATATATTATTCTACATTCCCTATTAGTGGGCAGGCAATAAAGGGTGAATGGGACTATAACCTGAAAGCAGTTTATTGTATTGGTATATTGGATTTTAAATTTAGTCCCGATAACTATCGGGATACAAATGAAAGGGAAAGGGGCGAAGTGGTACATACGCATACTATAAAAAACCAACACAACAGGCAGGTTTATAACAAGCTAACGTATATTTATTTAGAAATGCCCAATTTCAACAAGGGGGAACATGAGTTGAAAACCCGGCTTGACCAATGGCTTTTCTTTATTAAAAACCTTGAAACTTTCACAGTAATACCGGAAATATTTAAAAATGATGTTGTATTTATAGAGGCTATAGAAAAAGCAGAACTATCAAAGATGAGCGAGGAGGCGCAAGCAACCTATTTTGCAGGGTTGAAAGCCTACCGCGATAATTACTCAATTATGAAAACAGCAATGAGTGAAGGAATTGAAAAAGGCAGGGCTGGAGGAAGGGACGAAAAGGCAATGGAAATTGCAAAAAACTGCCTGAAAAGAGGAATGCCAATTGCGGATATTGCAGACTTAACCGGGCTAACTGAGCATGAAATTCGGTACATTGTTATATAGGTGGATTACCGGAATACCCCCACTGGTACTCGTTTCCAACGAGTATCTATAGGCATCGCGTTTCGAACGCATTTTACCACTGTAGGGCTTTTTATATTATAGTAAATTGTTTCATTTTACTCATTATCTGCTCATTTGCGAGCGTCATTCCGCATCATAGAATAGGTATTCTTTTGCAAGTGGATGAGGGAATCATGAGTCTAATAATAGCACTAAGTAAGATTTGAAAATTACATCAAATAAAATATGCATTTTGATAACACAAAGAATTGTTTTAAAATATTTATTGCCAATCATCAATTTGTAATAATTTAAAAAAATCTGTTTCATCAAATTCGTGTACTTCACCGGGTTGCAAATTATCTATTGTCATGTCTTCAATAGAGAGCCTTATTAAACGCCGACATCTATGCCCTACGGCAGAAACCATTTTTCTTACCTGATGGAATTTACCTTCTGTAAGTGTTATCGTTAGCCAAGTATGGGGTATGTCTTCTCTAAATAGAAACCCTTCGTTGCATAGTGTTTCCGGCTTATTTACAATATGAACATCGCAAATGCCGGTGGTATAATATTCCCCGCCTTTTACCCGTATAGAAACACCGGTACGCAACACTTCTAAATTAGCGGCAGACACCACGTGTGTTACCTGTACTAAATAGGTGCGTTTATGTGGTTTTGACCCTTGAAATAATAATTTTGTAACTCTCTTATTGGTCGTTAATAATAATAAGCCTTCGCTTAGGTTATCTAACCTGCCAATAGCATGTATGCCTTCCGGAAATTCAAAATCTATATCTCCTAAAAGCCCTACCTTATCAGGACTTATAAACTGGGAAACCATGTTTACAGGTTTATATATTCCAAAATAACGGTGTTGGATTTTATCCATTTAGTTTACTTAATATATTAAAATTAAGATTAATGCATTTTTAAGAATAAAAAAAGTGCCGCAAATGAGGCACTTTTTTTATTCTTAAAATTTTTATTTTATCTATTTAAGGAGAATCTTATTAACTTATTTTCATTATTAGAAATTACATGTAATAAGTAAATTCCGTTGGGTAAGTTAGTATCTATAGAAATTTTCTTGTTTAAAATAGTATTGTTTATTGTTACTACATCCGTATAAACTACTTGCCCAATAACATTGGCTATTTCTATAGTTATTTCATTATTTAGTATATGGTTACCCTGTATGGTAAATGTACCTTTATTTGGGTTAGGCACTAAAACTATTTCGCCTGCACTTGTGTTTATATCATTTACACCTACATTAGCAGGGGTAACTGTTGCATAAGCATTACCTTCTGCACCGGGGCATCTGTCGCTACCGGTAACAATACAATTTACATTTTTTACCGCAGTTACACTATCCAATACATAAGTAGCATTTGTTGCATAAGGAACTAAAACACCATTCACTACCCATTGATAGGTAGGGCTAGTGCCACCACCTGTAACTACCGCTGTAAGTGTATCGTTCTGACCGATTGTTAGCAACAAACCCGGATTTGCAGTAATGGTTACCGATGGCGGTGAAACAGGTTGTACTATCATTTTTATACTATTGCTTATTGCTGAAGGAACAACAGCACAAGGTGAATTACTTGATAAGATGCATACCACACTATCATGATTATAGGCAAGGCAAGAATAAGTAGGACCGGTAGCTACATATACACCATTTTTAATCCACTGATATGTAGGGGTTGTACCACCATAATGACCATGTGCAATATAAGTAACAACGGTACCGGCACAAACAGTATCATCAGGGCTAACCGAAATTGTGATTGACGGTGTTTCGTTTGTATCAACAGTCATTAAATGAGCAGGGCTTAATACGGTATCGGGCAATGCACAGTTGGCATTACTTGTAAGCTTACATACTAATAGGTCGCCATTTGCAGGCATATATACAAACGGATTTGCCGTAGAAACATTTATTCCGTTTACTGTCCATTGGTAAACAGGGCTAGTGCCACCGTTTGTAGATGTAGCAGTAAATGTAGCTGACTGAAACAAACAAAGGGTATCGCCTAATGCACCGTCAGTGATATGTAGGGTAGGTAATACGGTTGGTATAATGGTCATTGTAATAAAATCGGTAGCGGCTGTGGCAGTTGCACAAGGATTGCTTGGGGTCATAATAACCGTAACCACATCGCCTGAAACCGGAATATATGTAAATGTTTGATTTATACCGGTATTAATACCATTTACTTGCCACTGATAAGCAGGAGCAGACCCGCCATTAGTAGGATTAGCAGTGAATGTAGATGATAAACCTGCACAACCTACCGTACCTAAGCTTGAAGTAATGGTTACTCCCGGTGTAGAAACAGCATCTACAGAGACCACAAAAGTAGTATCTGTAACCCCACAAGCAGATGTAATACTATATATAATGGTATCTAAACCAATTGCAACCGGTGTAATATCACCAATAGTTGATATGGTTACATTTGCATTGCTTACAGACCATATACCACCGCTAACGGTTTCTGTATAATTGTAAACACTGCCTAAGCAAACATCTGTAGGGCCTGAAATAGTACCCGTTGCAGGGGCTGCACCTATTGTAAGGGTAAGGGTTGTAAAGGTAGAACCGCATGCATTACTTACAGAATAGGTAATGTCTGTAGTACCCACAGTAACTCCGGTAACATTACCAAAAGCATCCAGATTTACATTTGCATTAGAGCTGCTCCAAGAACCACCTGTTGTAATATCTGATAACGCTATAGAACTACCTATACAAACATTGGTAGAACCTAAAATAGCAGTTGCCGATAATTCTACATTTAAAGTTGCAGTAGCAGCAGTAGTACCGCAAGCATTAGAAAGACTATAATAAATAGTTGGGTTACCTTGCCCTGTACCTAATACATTACCAAATGCATCAACCGTTGCTAATGTTACATCACTACTCATCCATGTGCCACCGGCAGGAGTATCTGTTAGTGCTACAGTACTGCCAACACATATACTTAAAGTGCTGCTTGTTATTAAACCTGGATTAGGTATCGGATTCACAGTTACATATATGGTATCAATAGAAGAAGCATAGCCATCTGAAATTTGAACTGTAAATGTATCTAAACCGCTAAAACCGGGGTTAGGTGTGAAATACATACCGGTAGTAATTAAATTTCCTCCATTTGATGTACCTGTTGTAGTAGCATTTGCAGTACCATTTGATGGCCCGGTAAGTAAGGTCCAGGTTTCAGATTGATTTTTATCGGAATCGGTAATAGCAAGTAATGCATTTATGGAATCACCTACAATGTTTTCGCAAACAGAATAATTTTGACTACTGCCACCTGTAAAATAAGGAGTACGATTTGCATATACGAATCTTACACGGTTATTATTGGCATCAGATATATAATAATTACCATTAGGTAAAACAGCAACACCAAGAGGGGTATTAATTTCTGCTGAAGTTGCTAATAATCCATCGCCAAAAAATGCACCCGTACCATTGCCTGCAATCGTATTTATATTTCCTAAAGAATTTATCATTCTTATACGGTTATTACTTGCATCGGCAATGTATATATTATTAGATGCATCTAAAGCAACACCAACCGGTGTATTTACATTTGCAGTATTAGCCGGTCCTAAATCTCCGGAAAAGCCGGCTGTACCCGTACCTGCAATTGTTGATATTCTGCCGGTAGCAATCGTAACCATACGAATACGATTATTACTCATGTCTGCAATGTATATATTACCTGCCGCATCAACTACAATACCTCTTGGGTTATTAATTTTTGCAATTGTTGGTGGTATGCCATCTCCATTATAACCGGGAACACCTGTACCGGCAACAGTAGAAATTACACCTGTACCAACTGTAATTTTACGAATACGAGCACCATTACCCTCAGAAATATAAACATTATTTGCAGCGTCTAATGCAACTGCAAACGGTCTGTTTAATCTTGCTGTGTTAGCAGCAATACCATCACCATTATAACCGGGAATACCTGTACCGGCAATAGTTGAAATGTTACCTGTAGCATTATTAATTTTTCTAACCCTACTATTAAGTGCATCGGCAATATAAACATTTCCGGCAGCATCTACAGCTACACCTGTTGGGTAATTTAGATTGGCTGCTATGGCTAAACCGCCGTCACCACCAAAACCGGCAGTACCATTACCACCAATTGTAGAAATAATGCCCGCAGGTGTAATTTTACGTACTCTATTATTAGTAGCATCTGCAACATATACGTTTCCGGCAGCATCCAAACAAACTCCGTAGTTATAATTAAATTCTGTATTAAGTGCAACACCGTCTCCAATCCAACCCGCAGTACCGGTTCCGGCATAAGTTCCTATAAGCATAGTTTGGGCATTCGTATTATTTACGAATGTTGAAAAAACAAACAATGCTATTATAAATAATAGACTTTTTTTCATAAAATGTATTTGAATGTAAAAGTATAGATTTTTTTAGATTTTCTAACACATTAATTCAGCAAAATTTAGAAGCAAATGCTCATTTGTAAAAAAAATTTATTACATTTCAACTTTAAGTTAATATATAATATCTCTATTTGCAAATACCATTCGTTTATATTTGATTAAGCATGATAATTAATTATATTAAATTAAGAAGTGCATTTTTCAATTGCTTTCAAAATCCTAATTTCACTTTAGTTTTTATATAGACGATATAAGTTGCAATTTTGTGAGTAATACTAAGTGTATTTTTTAAAATAGAGTGCAAACATAATATTATTTGTTATGTAATGGCTCTTTATTATTATTTGTTCTTACTATATTTGCATTCTATGGAGAAGATAGAATTAATCAACTACAGATGTTTTAAACACCTTCCCTTATCCTTTAAAACAAAAGTAAACTTACTGATAGGCGACAATTCAAGCGGTAAGACAACACTTATGCGAGCTTTAAGTGCTGTACTAAATTCATTTTTTAGTGGTTATAGTGACGAAAACACACGATTTTTTGGATTGTCAAAAGATGACTTTACAATTGCTCAAACAGATACTGGTTTAGCTAATGAATTGCCTATTACCATAAACTTTAAAATTTTCGGAATAGATGCAACTTTGGAACTTCGCTCGAAAAAAGGACGGACACTTCAAACACCACTTCTCCCTATTGCTTATTTTGCAAATAAACTTTACGAGGAATTATTTAATGACCATAATCAACAAATAAATCCACTCCCATTATTTGCGGGTTTTTCTACTAATGATATTCACAGTAGCCGTAAAATTTCAGCGGCACTTTTTAAGAAATATGACCATATGCCGTCTATCGGTTATTACGAATGTATGTCGGCTATTCACAGGGCTTTGCTACAGACTTGAGCCAGATGGAATCAAGAAAAGCATGCGAATAAAGCAAGTAATTTTTACCTGTCTTTTAACCTGTAAACAAGTTTCAATCCCGACCATTCGTTATCTATCGAACAAACTTTTACATCAACCAAACCGATACTCAAAGCGAAATCTCTAATTGTATTCTCAGAGATCTCTGTTGGCAATTTGGCACTTCTTTTGTACCAAGAAACCCATATAATTCCGCTTTTTTTAATTTGTAGCATTAATACCGGTAAGGTACTTTGTAATTCTTCTAATGAATTCGTAAAAAGATGTATAAAATCCAAATTAGAAGCATCAGTACCCATTACAAATAAATAGTTAGAAAATGCATCGATTAAAGCATCATAGTTTGGTGGTGTGTTTAATAATCTAACGTAATAATTTTCTTTTAATCCTAACTTTTTAAAAAGCGGGTTAATTGAATACCCTGATGCCATATGTATGAATTTATATATTATATAAGTGTAATATCAAAGCTTTATTTCATTACAGAAAATAATTGCCATTTATCTATATCTTTATTGTGAATTTCCAATAAGTAATTTCCGGAAGAGAGAGCCGTTGTATTAATGATTGTGTTGAAAAGCAATGTACCTTCCGAAATTTTCTGTCCTATTAGATTATAAATGCAATACGAATAGTCTGTTTGTTTGTTGCATTTTATTTCTATGTTCAATTCATTATAACAAGGATTTGGATAGTATTTCACAGAAATAGCGTTATTTTCAATCTCAATAACATTATTAACGGCAGGTTTAAATTCCCACCAATCTTGGTAATAAGCAGTTGTTGAAGGGGCTCCCCAGCCGGTGCCAACAAAAGCTCTTCTTGTTGTAAGGCTTGCTGCAATAGCGTAAGTTCGAGAAACAAAGGGAGTTGTTGGCAATGATGTCCATGAATTAAGGCTTGGGTTATAAGAATAAAAATCGTTATAACAAAAATTTGCAAAAACAGTACTCGTATCATTAATACCAGTCCCACAATAGGCTATACTATCTATCACAAAAGCAACACCGCCAGACCTAACATTACCGGGAAACGATGCTTTTTGAGTCCAAGTGTTTGTTGAAGTATCATATTGATAAGTTCTGTTAACATCAGTATCTTTATACATACCGGATGCGTATTTATATCGTTGCCCACAAGACAAATATCCTTTATCTTTAATGCTGAATGCGAATGGATACAAAAGATAACTTGAATCGTAGGGTAAATTTGCTTTTGTAGTCCAAGTATCTGATATGGGGTCATATTGCCAAAAATCGTTTTTCGTCACCGATGAAAAACCTGCCACACCAATAGTGTCATATCCGCCGCCAAAATAGGCATTATTTCCAATCACAAAATTGCGGGCACCGGCTCTTTTGCCTCCGGGAAAATTAGTTTTTTGAACCCATATATCTGCTAACGCATCATATTGCCAAACATCGTTCATGCATACACCCATTGAATTAATACCGCCCACTAAATAACCTTTCCCGTTTAATACAAAAGCAGAAGATGCAGTACGATTAAATAAAGCTACCGGAACATTTGCTTTTGTTGTCCATGTATCTGTTGTTACATTGTATTGATAAATACCTCTGGCTCCTGTATTTCCAACATATATAGTATCATTAATAGTAAATGTATAGGCATTTAAACTGCCACCGTTTATAAAATCCGATTTGGGAGTCCATGTTTGTGTCATTGCTTTTTGAGAAGACATAAACAATACTGCAATTAAAAATACGCCTATTTTGATACGGAACAAAACATAAATTAATTTGTTATTCATATAGCATCTATAAATTGTAAAAGAATTATACAATAGACGAGAATCTTATTGCAAATCTTGGGTTTTTACAAAATTTTAAAATAAATCACCTAATGTATTAAAACTCCAATTTGTATGATTATTGCCATCTAAAAATAGGTTCTTTCCTGTTGGATAAAGATATTCACAACTATTAAATAATGTTTAATTCTATTCGTGTCTGGAAAACCTGAATTAGCCCTATTTAAATGTTGTGAAAATCCCGAATAACCGACGAATAAACCTATCACAAAAACAGCAATTCATATAAATAATTTCATTTATAATTACTCAAATTGTATTTTTCCATTTAACTACCTACCTGATATTACCTAAATCGCCCAAATACATAAAAAACTCTACTCATGAATGTTTTAAAAGAACTGAATCCCTATTGATTCTTTATGCAGCAAACAATATTATTAATAGTCTTATAATATACGATTTATATTCTTGATTTCCTATCCCCTTCCCCCAAACACACATAAAGTCTTCCGTATTTCTACGAAAGACTTTATTATATGTAAATAGGTATTGTTTAGTTACTTGTTTTTACTAATTTCTCTATTTTCAGTAGCGCACCTTCTTGGTCATAAATGCTTATCATATAGATACCGTCTGCCAAGTTGCTGATGTCTATTTGGGTAGCTTCATTGATGTCCATTTGCTTGCGACCGTCTATACTGTTTATGGCAGCTCTCACTTTTACAGGTGCACTAATTACTACATTGCCATGTGTAGGGTTAGGGTAAATATGTATCTGCGAAGCAGCTGTTATCGTACCTACCTGTGTATGTCCTAAACCGGTATAAGTGCTTAGTAAATAAATATCGGATATAGACTGGCATCCGTTGCTGTCGGTAACACCAACAGCATAATGCCCGTTACCGGTTGGTATTATTGTAGAATCGGTAGCACCGATAAGCAATACGGTATTTTCATACCATTGGTAGCTTGTATAGTGTGTACCTGCATGTAGTCTGATACCGTCCCATATTATAATCGGGTTTGGTAACGGATATTCTGTTACCGTAGTAGCCACCGATGTAGAACTGCAACCCGACAATAAGGTTATTTGGCAGGTATAGCTGCCGCTTACTACTGCACTGTATGTGCCATTGGTAGCTCCCGGTATGCTTACACCGCCCAATTGCCATTGGTAGCTGATACCCATAGCCCCACCTGTTGCCACAGACAATAATGCACTGCTACCCCAGCAGAAACTCGTTGCCGACAATGCCGTAATAACAGGTGTAGCAATAACGACAACTGTATCGGGAGTACTGCTGATGCTGCTGCAACCGGTTGTGCCGTTGGTAACTTGTACTTTATAGATACCCCCTGTTGTTGCTGTATAATTAGCTGTTGAAGCTCCTGTTATTAAAGCCCCGTTTTTATACCATTGATAGTTGTAACCGGCTACTGCGGTAGCACTAAGTACCACACTGCCACCGGCACAGAAAGTAGTGGATGTTGCTGCTGTAATTACAGATGAAGGTAATGGATTAACAACCACTGTCTGCGTAGCCGATGTGGTACTGCAACCATACAAATTGGTTTCTATTAAGGTATAGTTACCTGCCGTTGTGGCTGTATAGCCGGTACTGGTAGCTCCAAATATGTTGGTGCCGCCCAGTTGCCATTGGTAGGTATAGCTCGATACCGTATCCCCATGCATTCTAACACTGTCGCCTAAGCAGAATGTTAATGCTCCCGATGCCGTAATTGCAGCACCCGGTGCAACAATGGTATTTAAGGTAATCGTATTAGATACGGCATAGCAGCCTGCCGAATTGGTAACGATAGCCGTGTAATCGCCTGCTAAAGCTGCTGCATAAACAGACGATGTTGCTCCCGGAATACTGATACCGCCCAATTGCCACTGATAGGTTAAGCCTATGCCTGTATTGGCTCTTAGCGTATCGGTTGTGCCGGAGCAGAAGGTGGTGCTTGTAGCTATTGTGATAGCTGCCGTTGCCGGATTGATGCTTACATTCATGCCGTTGGATGTTTTTACACAGCCGAAACTATTGGTAACCTGAACGGAATAAATGCCTGCGGCAGCTGTTAAATAAGACGATGCCGTAGCCCCTCCTATACTTGCCCCGCTGTTATACCATTGATAGCTGAGTCCTGTACCTGTTCCGCAGGTTAAGTCAACAAAGCCACCCGGACACATCATTGTATCGCCAATTGGTGTAATAATTGCCGGTGGTTGCGGATTAACAGTTATCGGTGTTGTGATACTACAGCCTGTAAGGGTAATGGTATAGGTTACGGTAGCAGTGCCTGCACTAACCCCGAAAACAACCCCTGTACCCAAACCTACGGTAGCTATTGTGGTAGGTGTGCTTGTCCAAGTACCGCCACCGCTGCCGTCAAACAGGGTAATGGTAGAATTTTCGCACACTACCGATGGACCGCCAATGGCTACAGGTAATGGATGAACCCTTACCACACTTGTTATTTGGCAACTCGTAGCCGTAAGCATATAGGTAATGGTGGTAGTACCTGCCGTTACGCCTGTTACCACACCCGAAGAAGAACCGATAGTTGCTATTGCCGGTGCCGAACTGATCCAGATACCGCCACCGGTCATATCGCTCAGGGTGATGGTACTGCCACCCTCGCACACATCGGTAAGCCCTAAAATAGCAGTAGGTAATGGGTTAACAGTGATTGGATAGGTAGCATAACAACCTGTTGCTACTAAGGTATAACTGATAGTAGGTGTGCCTGCTGCTACACCTGCAATAACGCCTGTTGTTAGTGTGGCAGTAGCCCAAGCGGTATTGCTGCTTGTCCAATGTCCGCCACCGGTAATATCGCTTAGCGTTATCGTAGAGCCTACGCACACATCGGTAGCACCGTTAATGGCGGCAGGTAATGGATTAACAACAATTATATCGGTCATTAAGCAACCGGTTGCGGTAATGGTATAAGTTATGGTATCTGTGCCTGCAAACATACCTGTTACTACGCCTGTGCCTGCACCTATGGTAGCTATTAAGCCTCCGCTTGCTTCGCTCCAGGTGCCGCCACCTGTACTTTCGGTAAGATTAATAGTGCTGCCTACGCAAACAGCCGATGGACCCGATATTGCCGATGGTAAGCCGTTAACCGTTACCAATGCCGTAGAATAACAGCCTGTAGGTAAGGTATAGGATATAGTAGCTGTACCTGCCGTACCACCTGTTACTACACCGGTAGCACTTACGGCAGCCGTGCCGGAAGCACTGCTGCTCCAGGTACCACCCGGAGTAATATCGCTAAGCGTAGTGCTTAATCCCGAGCAGATAGTGGTTACTCCTAAAATAGCCGCAGGTAAGGGATGTACATTTACAGGCATGGTCATTAAACAACCGGTTGCCGTTAGTGTATAAGTTACCGTATCAATACCTTGTGAAATACCGTTTAAGATACCTGTACCTGCTCCTATATTGGCGATGGCACCGGCACTGGATTCGCTCCAAGTGCCACCTGCGGTCGCATCGCTAAGCGTTATGGCAGAACCTACGCATACGGAATCCGTACCCGCAATAGCCGCAGGTAAGGGGTGTACTACCAATGAATTGGTTACGTAGCAACCCGTAGGTAATATATAAGAAATTGTTGTTGTGCCTGCTGTTGCTCCCAATGCAATACCCGAAACCGAACCGATAGCGGCAACACCGGGAACACTGCTGCTCCATAAACCGGAAGTCGTTATATCGGTAAAGTCGGCAGTTAAGCCCGAGCATATGGATAAGGAACTCGCTACCATTGCTGCCGGTAGCGGATTAACAGTCATATTGTATGTAACATAGCAACCTGTACCTAAAGAATAGCTGATGCTTGCTCCGCCCGCACTTGTTCCACTTACAACCCCTGTACCTGCACCTACGCTTGCTGTGCCGCTTACAGTTGACCAAGTACCACCGACTGTTACATCGCTAAGGGTTACGGTTGAGGCTACGCATACGGAATCCGTACCCGTTATTGCTGCAGGTAAGGGATTGACCACTACTGCCTGATAAACATAACAACCTGTTATTGGTAAGGTATAATAAATACTGTCTGTACCCGCTGTAATACCGCTTACGATACCGGTAGCCCCTACGGTTGCTATTGCCGTATTGCTGCTTGTCCAGATACCGCCGCCGGTAATATCGGCAAGGGTAGTAGTGCCTTCAAGGGCACATACATTGGCTACTCCGGTTATAGCAGCCGGTATGGCATTCACTGTCATTGTAAAGGTCTCGTAGCAGCTTGTACCTAAAGTATAGGTTATAGTTGCCATACCGGCACTTGTACCTGTTACCACTCCTGTGCCGCTTACAACTGTTGCCGTGCCGCTTGTGGTTGACCATGTACCACCACCGGTAGCATCAGATAGGGTTACCGTAGCATTCACGCATACCGAATCCGTACCACTGATAGCTGAAGGTAGCGGGTTGACTGTCTCCGTAAAGGTAGTATAGCACCCACCCGTAGGCATGGTATAGCTAATAGTTGCTGTTCCTGCCAGTACACCGCTAACGGTGCCTGTGGCATCTATACTTGCAGTACCCGGTGTGCTGCTGGTCCAGTTACCGCCCGCCATAGTATTGCTGAGCACCGTAGTACCCCCAAAACATACCGTATGGCTGCCGGTAATGGCTGGTGGTGTGCTGTTAACCGTAATAAGATAAGTAGTATAGCATCCTGTTGTTGTAATAGTATAAGTTACGGTGGCTGTACCTGCCGATACGCCTGTAACAAGACCGGTAGTACCTACAATACTTGCACCTCCGGTAACACTCCATGTACCCGCACTAATAACATCACTCATTAAAACAGTAGAACCGATACACACAGAATCCGCACCGGTAATAGTGCCTGCTCCCGGATTGACCGTTGCCGTAGTAGTTGTATAACAACCATCGCTTAATATATAAGATATAACACTTGTACCCGCACCTGCTCCC
>CAIWXG010000355.1 GCA_903916555.1 uncultured Bacteroidota bacterium | reverse complement strand
ATGTACTTGAAGAAATGAATAAGGAAACCTTCCAGAAATTCTACTTCAAATACAAGCAGGAACAGAAAGAAGCGAGCGATCAGTTAGCGAAAGTCACTTCAGAAATATCTAACCCTGAAGCAATCGCCGAAAAAGCGATCAGCATTTCTACAGAACTCAATACAGCGTGGGCTTCCGGCGATGTTAAGAGAAAGGAACAGCTTCAAAAACTACTGTTTCCCGAAGGAATTGTGTACGACCTGAAAAACAACACATTTCGAACCGACCGGGTAAATGTGATTTTTATGCTTATGGCGCAACTGGCAAACAATACAGGGGCAAAAGAAAAGGGACAAACAAATGCTTTAGCATGTTTGTCCCTTTCTGCGGACCGGACGGGACTCGAACCCGCGACCTCCGCCGTGACAGGGCGGCATTCTAACCAACTGAACTACCGATCCATTTTTTTAATGGAGTGCAAATATACGCACTCTTTTTTTAAAACAGCAAATATAATTTCAAATATTTTATTTCATCTTTAATGCTCCCGGAACAAGAACCTATACATCAAAAAAAATAAAAGAATATTTTTTTATTACCTTTACATTACCAAATAAAAACAAAAATGAAATTAATACCTTTTTTACAATTTTCTTGTATTCTAATTCTTATGGCTTCTTGCGATTATAAAAATAATAAATCTACCGGCAGTGGCAACGCTACGCTACCGGCTGCTAATCCGTTTTATGCTGCTAGTAAGCTACCGTTTCAAACAGCAGATTTTGATAAGATAAAAAACAGCGATTTCAAACCTGCCTTCGAAGCCGGTATGAAACAACAACTAAGCGAAGTAGAAGCAATAGCTGATAATAAAGAAGCAGCAACGTTCCAAAACACGTTTGTGGCATTAGAAAAGAGCGGTCAGTTACTAAAGAGAGTAGGGGGGGTATTCGGCTTGTTGGCAGGTGCAAACACGAATCCTGATTTGCAGAGTTTGCAGGAAGAAGTAGCACCAAAGCTTGCCGCTACAAATGATGCTATTTATTTAAATACAAAATTATATAATCGTGTAGCCACCCTATATAAAGACCGTGAAAAGCTGAATTTGGATGCTGAATCTAAAAGATTAGTAGAATTCTATTATCAGCGTTTCGAGCTTGCCGGTGCTAAGTTGAACGATGCCGATAAAGACAGTCTTAAAAAACTAAATAAAGAAGAAGCTTCTCTAAGTGCTAAATTTACAAATCAGCTTATGGCTGCGGCTAAAGCAGGAGCAGTTGTAATAAGCGATAAAGCAGAGTTGGCTGGTTTAAGTGATGGTGCTATTGATGCCGCGGCACAAGATGCAAAAGGTGCAAACCAAGAAGGTAAGTGGATGTTAAAGTTGCAAAATACTACCCAACAGCCGGCATTACAGTCATTAAGCAATAGGGCAACCCGAAAAAAACTGTTTGAAGCAAGCTGGAACCGTACAGAAAAAAATGATAGCAATGATACACGTGCCAATATTGCCCGTATAGCACAAATAAGGGCTAAAAAAGCGAAGTTGATAGGTTTTTCTAATTTTGCATCGTTGCAATTGCAAGACCAAATGGCTAAGAAGCCGGAGGCTGTTGAAGAATTTCTATCTAAACTGATTCCTGCTGCCACAGCTAAAGCCAAAAATGAAGCTGCTGATATTCAAGCATTAATAGATAAGCAAAAAGGCGGGTTCCAGTTAGAGCCTTACGATTGGAATTTTTATTCAGAGCAGGTACGCAAAGCAAAATACGACCTTGATGAAGACCAAATAAAACCGTATTTCGAGGTGTTTAATGTAATGCAAAATGGTGTTTTTTATGCTGCCAATCAGCTATATGGCTTAACTTTTAAAGAAAGAAAGGATATACCCGTATATCAAAGTGATGTAAGAGTTTTTGAGGTATTTGACAAAGACAGTACTTCTATAGCCTTATTTTACTGCGACTATTTTAAAAGAGATAATAAAAACGGTGGTGCTTGGATGGATAATATAGTTGGACAGTCTAAATTATTAGGTACAAAACCGGTTATATATAATATCTGCAATTTCACAAAACCTGCTGCCGGTCAGCCTGCTTTAATCAGTTTTAGCGATGTAACTACTATGTTTCATGAATTTGGGCATGGCTTACATGGCATTTTTGCAAGTCAGCAATATCCTAGTTTGTCAGGCACAGCCACTGCACGCGATTTTGTTGAATTCCCATCGCAGTTTAATGAGCATTGGGCATCTGAACCAAGTGTATTTAAAAATTATGCCACACATTACAAAACAGGCGAATTAATGCCACAGGTACTGGTAGATAAAATAAAGAAGGCAGCAACTTTTAATCAAGGATATGAATTAACAGAATTATTGGCGGCAGCAAATTTGGATATTCAATGGCATAAATTGACTGTTAACGACCCACTGCAAGATATAGATAAATATGAAACAGCGGCATTACAAAGAACTCATCTTGATTTGCCACAAGTGCCAACCCGCTATCGCAGTAGTTACTTTTTGCATATATGGAGTAATGGCTATGCTGCAGGTTATTATGCTTATTTATGGACAGAAATGCTTGATGATGATGCCTATTCTTGGTTTCAGGAGCATGGAGGTATGACACGTGAAAATGGACAGCGTTTTAGAGATATGATCTTATCGAGAGGCAATACATTAGATTTAGCTAAAATGTTTTATGATTTCCGTGGTCATGAGCCTAATATAGAACCGATGTTAGAAAACAGAGGATTGAAAGAAGGGAAGAAATAATTTATTAAAATATTAAAACATTTGATCATGCTGAAAGGTATGGTCAAATGTTTTTTAGATTACATTTTCTAACTATAGATACTTTTTACTTACTTGTTTTTATTTTGTCTTTAAATATTTTTTTGAATTTTTCTATTTTAGGACCTATTACATAATGGCAGTAAGGCTGGTCTCCATTTTGGTTGTAATAATTTTGATGATAGTCTTCTGCTTTATAGAAAAGGGTGAAAGGAGAAATTTCAGTAACAACGGGTTTAGCCCACGCTTTTTCATCATTTAGCTTCTTCTTATAATCTTCGGCTTTTGTTTTTTGTTCATCATTATGATAAAAAATAACCGAGCGATATTGGGTACCTACATCATTACCTTGTTTGTTGAGCTGGGTAGGGTCGTGGCAGACCCAAAATGCAGCCAATATTTCGTCAAAGCTAATTATACTTGGGTCGTAAGTAATGTTGCAAACCTCAGCATGCCCTGTAGTACCTGTGCATACATCATGATAGCTTGGGTTAGCCCCTTTGCCACCACTAAAGCCCGACTCAACTTTTAGTACTCCATTTAATTGCTGAAATTGAGCTTCGGTACACCAGTAGCAACCGGCACCTAATGTAGCTATTTCTGTTTTTTTATCTTTTATAATGGTTGGTGTGTTATTCATTTGTTTAAAAGCTTTAGATTTTTCAAAATTCTCGTTTTGGGCACATGAAGCGAAGTTTATTAGTAAAGTTAATAATAAAAGAGAATTTTTCATTTTAAAAATGTTTATACAAATGTAGAATAGAAAGAAATGGTAGTACGAATTGCAGTATAACTTATATTTATAAACAGCTTGAGTTATATTGATTTAGGTAACCAGTCGGGTAGGGCATACAAATAAATTTTCAATAAAGTGTTGTGTGAATATTATTTTTAAAACATTTAAACGGAAAATATACAGTAAAAATCAAAAAAACTTTCTGATTGTCAATAGGATGCTTTAATTTTGTCCGCGGAGAGATGGCAGAGCGGTCGATTGCGGCAGTCTTGAAAACTGTTGACTGTTATAGGTCCGGGGGTTCGAATCCCTCTCTCTCCGCCATAAATAGATTTTAGCTCACAATTGTGGGCTATTTTTATGTCTGGTAATACTGGAAAACTAGGGTCAGCGTAAATTTTTGGGGATTAGGTTTATAATATGAAGATAGTTTGGAAATTAGCAGAACAAGCCAAACACGTTTAATAGTCCATCGTAAATTGCTATTAATTTGGTAGGCTTGAAAATAAAATCTCCTTTGGTCTTGTTGGAAAATAAAGATGAATGATTTGTGCGTCTAATGGTGTTTAATGCTGTTTAAGTCTTCAGCCGATAAATCCCAATTGGGAAAAGCATTCTACCGCTACTAGTGTAAGTAAATATTCAAATCTAAACATAGCAAATCTCCACCTTTCCGCCACCTCAAGATGTTTTATAAATTGCCAGTGTAGTAGCTAAGGGTTTCTTTTAATATTTCCTTAAAACCTTCATTTACAAAAGTGATTTTTGTATGGATTTTTCCTATTTCCGATGTGTTATCAGCATTTAGCAAGACATCGGCGTTAATACCATACTTATTATACTCTAAAAGCATCCTGTTAATACTCACTTGCCTTAATTTTAATTGGGCATTCATATTATTATTATTCCCCAATAAAAATGATTCTATTAATATAATGTTATTCATGAAAATTTTTGTTTGTATGTGTATAATGCAGCCGTTTTGTTATTTTCGATTTCTTTTTGGCTTTCGGCAGATGGTGTACCATTTGTCTGCTCTTTTTTTAACCGGTGTTGCTACGCTATTCATTTTATTTTTATTTTTTTGCAACAGAATTATTACTTGGCAAAGGTGTGCAGGTGTTGGCTTTGGGTTGTTACATAACTGTTGAATTAAGTTACAAAATTTACACATTGCTTTCTAAGAGTAGAAGGATGGCTATTTTATGACGAAGAACACAAAAGCCAGTCATTTGCAACTAATCCCAATGGAGAACGAAATTGGAGAGCAAGCTGTTGGGAATT
>CAIWXG010000354.1 GCA_903916555.1 uncultured Bacteroidota bacterium | reverse complement strand
TTTTCCTTTAATGTAATTAAAATAGGCATACAACCACCTTATGAATTTAGAGAAGTATGGAATCAATGTTATGAAATTGGTATTACGTCTTTTATACTTGTAGGTACTACTGCTTTTATATTAGGTTTAGTATTGGTTATGCAGTCTCGGCCTACAATGGTTGAATTTGGAGCAGGTGCATTTTTACCAGCCATGTCTTCTATATCTATAGTAAGAGAAATTGGTCCATTAGTTACTGCTTTAATTTGTGCCGGTAAAATTGGCTCAGGTATAAGTGCTGAGTTAGGTTCTATGAAAGTTACGGAACAAATTGATGCAATGGAGGTATCCGGCACTAATCCATTTAAATATTTGGTAGCAACACGTATTATTGCTACTACTTTAATGATACCTATCTTAACGGTTTATGCAGATTTTATTTCCTTAATAGGAGCATTTTTCGGCTCAAACATTAAAGACAACATAAATATAAATTATTATTTCAATAGAGTTTTTGAATCATTGCATTATACCGATGTAATTCCTTCATTTACAAAAACGTTCTTTTTTGGTTTTACAATAGGATTGGTAGGCTGTACTAAAGGATATAATTCTAAAAAAGGTACTGAAGGTGTAGGTAAAGCTGCTAATGTATCGGTAGTTTTGTCTATGGTAGGGGTAATAATAATAGATATGGTAGTAACACAAATAACATCAATGCTTGGATATTTATAATTATGGAACAAGATATTAATACATATAATGACACTACTTCCATAATAGAAATTGAGCATTTAAAAAAAGCTTTTGGAAATAATATTGTTTTAAAAGACTTTAATTTAACTGTACACAAGGGTGAAACGGTTGTAGTTATGGGTAAATCAGGTATTGGAAAAACTGTATTAATAAAATGTATTATTGGGCTGGTAAAGCCGGACGGTGGTAAAATGCGTGTTTTTAATCAAGATATATCTAAATTAAACCAACAAGATTTAGATGAATTACGAACAAGAATTGGTTTTGTTTTTCAAAATAGTGCCTTATACGACTCTATGACAGTAAGGCAGAACCTCGAGTTTCCATTGCGCAGACATCGTAAAAAAAAGATTATAGGTAATTTAGATTTACAAGTTAAAGAAGCATTACAAAACGTAGGTTTAGAAAATACAATAGACCTTATGCCGTCAGAATTATCGGGTGGCATGAGAAAAAGAATTGGGATAGCCAGAAGTCTTATTTTGAGACCGGAAATAGTATTATATGATGAACCAACTACCGGTTTAGACCCTATTACATCGGAAGAAATTACGCATTTGATACTTGAATTACAAAAAAAATACAATACTACATCAATTATTATTACCCACGATATTGATTTAGCGAGAGAAACGGCCAATAGAATTGTATTTTTAATGAATGGTATTGCCTACATGCAAGGCACGTATGAAGAATTAGTAAATAATGAAGATATACTAATAAAACATTTTTTTAAAAGACAAGCTATATAATATTATGGACAGTACTATCAAAAAAAGTATATTACTTGGTTTTTTTGTATTAATAGGAATAATACTTTTTATAATAGGTATTTTTCAAATTGGTGCTAAAAATGAAATGTTTGAAAAAACGTTTCCAATAACTGCTAAATTTACAAATGCTACAGGTTTAAAATTAGGCAGTAACGTAAGGTATAATGGAGTAAAAGTTGGCATAGTTAAATCTGTAAAACTTATAAATGACACACTTGTGCAAGTAGATATGCAAATAGAAGAAAATAAACGTTCGTTTATACATAAAGATGCAATTGCTACAATATCGTCAGACGGATTGATGGGTGATAAGCTAATAAGTATTATTCCGGGCAAAAACACTAATGAACAATTAGTTCAAAATTTCGATTTGATACAAACTCATAATCCATTAAATACGGAAGAGGTTTTACAAACACTTAGTGAATCAAACGAAAATATTAAAGTGATTACCGAAAATTTGAAAACATTAAGTACAGAGTTAAATTCAAAAAATGGACCCGCCCAAATGCTTTATAAAGATACATTAATGGCAAAAAACTTAAAACAATCATTTAGTAATTTAGATGCTATTACAGGCAAAGTACTTATAGTAAGCAATACATTAGAAAACATTACTATGCAAATTCAAAATGGCGATGGTGCATTAGGAAAAATTATTAATGACTCTAGTTTTACAAATAATCTTACGAATACTTTTAATAAATTGAATGAAACATCTAATGAACTAAATAGAGTATCAAACGGACTATCCATTTTTATTGAACATGCAAACTCTAGCAAAGGCACTATTAACATACTGTTAGCCGATACCGCTTTTGCAACAAATGTGCAACAAAGTATGCAAAACATAAAAAAAGCATCAATAGGATTAAATCAAAATATGGAAGCTCTGAAGCATAATTTTTTGACTCGTTCCTATTTTAGGAAACAAGAAAAAATACAGAATAAAATAAAAGAATTAGAAAACAAATAATAATTTTATAAAAAATCATGTATTGTTGTCCGACAAACAGAGAGATTATCGAATTAACTCAAAATTGCCTTTCATTATACCACTTTGACCGTGCAATTTATACAAAATCATATATGAATAGGTATCTATCTCTTGCTTTACACCATTAAAAATACCATTCCATCCTTTATATTTATCCTCTGTATAAAAAACTCTTTGCCCCCAACGATTGTATATGCTTAATGAAAAATCTTGATACGGAGAAAGTTGCCCTAAAACCTTTATAATATCATTTTTCCCGTCACCATTAGGAGTAAATGCAGATGGGAACCATATTTCGCAAGTATCAACAGTAATCATTATAGTATCAAGATGCTTACACCCAAAAGTGTCTTTAATAAGTACAGTATAGGTTGCACTTTCAGAGGGGTAAATAATGTTTGATTCGCAGGTATAACAGTTTAAAGGGGAAGTACCTTGCCATAAATAAGTGAGAGGCGAAAAGTTATCTTTTGCATTTGCTATAAGAAGAAATGAATTACTACTATTATAACAAAAAATAACTTTATTTAAAGGGTGAGTTACTAAATGTGAAGGAAGTACTTTTGTATATACTGTATCAGGGCAACCAAAACCTTCAAAAGGAAATAATACAACTGCAAATGTTGTAGGACTATTTCCAATTGAAAAGGTAGGATTTTTAGCAGAATCTAAAAAATAATGTAATGTTGTGTCTCGTCCTGGTTTTGGTTGACACATTTTGATGATAATCCTGATTCTGGTTGACACCAGTTTTTCTTAATCCTGATTTTGGTTGACACTATTTTTTCTTAATCCTAAATT
>CAIWXG010000353.1 GCA_903916555.1 uncultured Bacteroidota bacterium | reverse complement strand
GTATAACTGTTCATTGACAAGGTTGCTGTAGATGCTACCGTAAGAGTACCATTTACAGTCAGGTTACCGCCTGCATTCACAACAGAGCCTGTGCTACAATTAATACTAAGATTGCCATACGTTATGCCCGGAATTACGCTCAATCCTGCTGTATAGATAATGGTGCTGCTTGCATTTTGCACCATTGCCATTTTGGGTACATTGGCTGCTGTTACGGTATTTATGGTTAGCGTTGCTCCGGCATTAACAGTAATTCCTCCTGTAATCATTGGGTTTGCTGTATTTACAGTATAATTACCGCTACCACTGCCATTGCCTACCTGTACCGCACCGGTTACTGTCCAAATCGACCAGGATGTCATATTGGATTGCATAATCCAAATATCACTTCCGCCACTAAAATTTGACGGATGGTAGCCACTTGTTCCAGCTACAGTTGTATCCCACGAAGCTAATAAGGTAGGGTCGGTTGCCGATGGTATTGAATACCATGTTCTACCACTTGCAACTACTGATGATATTACGAAACAAAAAATGAAAAATAAATAAAATTTCCGCATACTCATAATATTTAAAAAATATAACAAAAAAAAATGATTACTAAGATTAGAGAATTATGCCTTCAAAAAAACAATGCAATTTACAATATATTTTATCACCACCCAAAACATTAACAAATACAAAATCCAAAACTCCCAACTATATAACTTATAGCTATATAGACATAGGCATAAATAATATAATTCAATCTTATAGAAAATTAAATTATGTTAATTTCGTGTTGAAAACATTATTCTACGAAAGTAAACAAAAAAAATTGAATACACAAAAAAAACAATAGATTTAAAGTTAAAATAATATTGGGAACTCCTTTGTGAAATTATTTTTCACTTTAACACTACTCATAAAATAAATACAAATGCAACTATTCGCAAAATTAATATTTAAATAATATAGGAGTGATAAATGTATAATATAATAGATGTTATTTTGTGTTTTATAAAATACAGCAAGTATTATATGGCAAAAAGAGAGGTTGATATTTTAGTTCTATCAGATATTCATCTTGGCACCTATGGTTGCCACGCTACCGAACTTCTTCAATATTTAAAAACAATAAAACCTAAAGCTGTAGTTTTAAATGGAGATATTATTGATGTTTGGCAATTCAGCAAAAGATATTGGCCTTCTACTCATATGATGGTAGTAAAACAACTTATCTCTTATATTACAAAAGATATTCCCGTATATTATATACCGGGAAACCATGATGAAATGTTGCGAAAATTTAAAGATTTCCATTTAGGCTCTCTTAAAATTACCAATAAACTTTCTTTAAAAATAAAAGATTCAAAAGTTTGGATATTTCATGGTGATGTATTTGATGTAGTAATGCAGAATAGTAAATGGTTGGCAAAACTTGGGGCAATAGGATACGATACCTTAATACTTATCAATAGTTTCATGAATTTTATTTCTCAAAAACTGGGTAAAGGGAAAATATCATTTTCAAAAAAAATAAAAAACAGTGTAAAAGGTGCTGTAAAATTTATTAATAATTTTGAGGATACTGTCTGCGAAATCGCATCAAAGAATAATTTTGATTATGTAATCTGTGGTCATATTCATCACCCGGAAATAAAGAATGTTACAACAAAATATGGAGATGTAATGTATATGAATTCCGGTGATTGGATTGAAAATCTTACTGCATTAGAGTATGCAGATTCAAAATGGAGCATCTATAACTACTTTGAAGACCCAATAGCCCAAGCAGTTGATATTAATAAAAAAAGAAATAATAACGAATCTGCTCAAGCCCTAATGGAAAGTTTGATGATGGAATTAAACATGAAACCAAAAAACAATATATCTGAAGAGATGGTTGATGTTATTGAAGCTGCTTAATATATAAAATATTATATTTTTAGCCTGATAATTAACAATATTGTTAATTATCAGGCTAAATTTTTTATATAATTTTTTATTTTGTTTCTTTTTCTTTTAAATTAATAAATTTGTTGCGATTAAACTAATAATTTGAAAAT
>CAIWXG010000352.1 GCA_903916555.1 uncultured Bacteroidota bacterium | reverse complement strand
CATATTTTGATTATAAGCTTTCATACCGGCAGTAGCAGCTTCAAATTCTTTCAACATAGTTTGTGTAGAAGCCGTCATTTGATTGATAGCAGCTAATGTTTTAGTAAACTGGTCGAAACTTGCATTTAAGTCTGTTGTATTTTTTGCGAAAGACCTCATACCTACTGATGCACCTTCGAAATCTTTAATCATTGTAGCAGATGCAGTAGCCATTTGATTTACTGATTGTAAAGATTTACCAAATTGGTCAAAATTTGACGTAACACCATTTAAGTTGTCTCGGAATTTCTTCATATCAGTAGTAGCAGTTTCCATTTCTTTCAACATGTTTTGAGTAACATTAAAAGAACCTGCAATTTGATTTACGGATTCAACAGTTTTATTAAATTGCTCAAAACCTTTGCTTAAACGCTCAATTATTTTTGGTGTAATTGCAGAAGCTAACAACTCTTCTAAACCTGAATCTTTCTTTTCATCTTTATGGTCATCATGAGCATGAGTATCTCCAGGAACTGCCATTGCAGCAAAACCTAATATTGTAAATAGAATAGCTTCAGCAGAAAGACCGATTGTAATAAATATTTCGCCACCTTTCCAGTGAAGAATTTTAAACATCAAACCAATGATTACCACACTCGCACCCCAAGATACTACAGAATTTAAACCTACTTTCTTTTTAGGTTTAGCAGGTTTTTGTTTTGCGGGTGCATGCGATGGAGCAGGTGCAGAAGTTAGTGGCTTTGCAGGTGCAGTTGAAGCAGTAGTAGATGCTGGTGTTGGAGTAGCAGTAGCTGCCGCTGGAGTAGGTTGTTGAGGCTTTGGTTGTGAACCTGGTTGTGGATTAGTACTCATAATTTACGTATATATTGGTTTTTGTTAGTATTTAAGTAATTAAAGTATATTTATGGTTATATCAAAGATAAATATTTATTAGAATATAAAAAATTATTTTTTACTCGTTTTAGGCACGATAGCCGTTTCTCTTTTACGAGTCATAACTTTAGTACCTAAAATTTCCGGTGCTGACATTACTAATCTAAATCCGATATAGCAATGTGGAACATCTTGCATTTCAAAATCTCTAGCATAAGGGCTTAAACTTTTTGCATTACTCATAAAAGAACCGCCACGTACAACTTTACGCTTCATTGCATTTACATCACTTGAATCTGCATCATATAATAATTCAGGGTTCACATCGGAAACGAATGCAAATGCTGATGGACTATAAGCATCCAATACCCATTCGGCAACGTTACCAACCATATTATAAACTCCATAGTCATTTGGTGCATAAGCCATTACAGGAAGTGTAAATGAAGCACCATCACCAGTATATACACCTTCTTCTTGTTTAAAGTTTTCTAATAAACCATATTTATCTCTGTCCATTGGTGTACTGTCAATAGGTGGTAATTGCATACCGGCAAATGCTGTATCTTTTGTTACTACAACGGGTGGAAGAGCATTTGTTGAATCTTGAGGTTTTTCATCTTTATTGTCAGCATTTTTTTCTTCTTCTTTTATTTCACTTTCTTTCTTCGTTTCTGCTTTAATATCTAAACCGGCAGCATATACCCATTGTGCTTCGGTAGGTAAGCTATAAGTTAAGTGATAATACTTCATATAATCTGCAACATCAGAAAAAGAACCGGATACTTGACTTCTCCAATATGCATAAGCTCTTGCTTGTTTCCAGGTTACACCTACTACGGGATAATCATCATACGGGGGAGTCGTAAAATAGTTTTCGACCATCACATCAATTTGAGCATTCGTTAAATCTTTAGCCCATATCTTTTCATCCGGATATATGTTTACACCTTCATAAGCTCTATCACCAACTTTGTTTTTAGGATTTGTACCCATTGCTTTTAGGTAAGAGAAGGCAAATGTGTAAAATTCTTTTTTAATTTGTCCATTTTCCTCTCTTAATGGTTGTAATTTTAGCATTATGTCCGGGTCAGTAGTACCCCATATTTTTTTATGGTCAACTTTTGCCCAATCAATATGTCTTTTTAATTTAGTATTAGTGGCACTGTCATCAGAATTTTTTTCTTTAAAATACTTATCATCTTTTAAGTAATTTACAATCGCAATTGAATCTATTACCCATTCAACAAACTGTCTGTATTGTTGATTTGTTACCTCTGTTTTATCAATAAAATAAGAAGTCAAACTCACTTTCTTCACAGCATTAGAATCTGTTGAAGATTGACTGTACTTAATTATAGTTGTACCACCGGGTATATAAACCATTCCTGGAGGCGCTGCAAGTCTGCTATGGCTATAAGGAATTACCGGACGTATCCTAGTTTTTAATTTTGTTTGAGCACTCGTATGGAAACAAAAGTAAGGCAAGGTAATAAACAAGAACAATGCGGATAAAGTGCTCTTTAAATACATATTTACAAATTTTAATTTAAATGTTTTATTAAAAATATAGTTTTATTTAAAATACTGAACTTACTTTTTTATTATTAAAGAATACTAAAAATTAAGCATCCTTTTTATCATAAAATAAAGACTAAATTATTAGCAATTGCCAATAATTATTTATCCTTTTTCTATTTCATGCAAAGTTAAATAAATTTTCGAAAAAAAGAAGGAAGTTTATAAAAATAAAACCAAAGTTAACTAAGATTTCATATTATAAATATTATATTGTTTTTAATTTCCTTAAAATCAAATAAACTACCAACTATTTTTAAATATATCTAACAAAACAAGCTATAAATTTCATTAATTAAAATAAAAAAT
>CAIWXG010000351.1 GCA_903916555.1 uncultured Bacteroidota bacterium | reverse complement strand
TTTTTCAAATTTATCAGTTACGGACATTATTATAGATTTAAATAAAGTAAAAATAATCAATTTTTCTTTTCATCAACTACTTTACCGTCTTGCATTGTAAAAGTTCTGTCAGTCATTTGTGCAAGGTGGTCGTTATGGGTTACTATAATAAAAGTTTGATTAAATTTATTTCTTAATTCCAGAAACAGATGATGAATAGAATTTGCATTTGCACTATCCAAATTCCCGCTTGGTTCATCTGTCATTACTACTGCCGGCTTAGTAACTAAGGCACGTGCAATTGCAACCCTTTGCTGCTCGCCACCTGATAATTCAGATGGTTTGTTTTCTAATTTAGAACTCAGCCCTACTATATTGAGCATATCAGCAGCTTGCAGAGAAGCGTCCTTTTTGCTCAAACCCTTAATCCACAAAGGGATACACACGTTTTCTATAGCACTAAACTCAGGTAATAAATGATGAAACTGAAATACAAAACCGATATTACTATTCCTAAACTTTGCTTCTTTTTTAGATGGCAGTAATAAAAAATCAATATTATTAATGAGTACTTTACCTTGATTAGGCTTATCTAAGCCACCCATAATATGCAATAATGTACTCTTACCGGCACCCGATGGACCCACAATAGACACTATTTCGCCGGTAGCTACCGTTAACGATACATCGTTAACAACGGTTAGGTTACCGTATTTTTTAAATAAATGTATTGCAGACAGCATAATTACCAAACAAAAGTAAACGAGAAAAAATTAAAAAAAATACAAATTAATAGTATTGTTGAAGCCTAACTGAAATAAAATTTTAGTACAATGGGTTTACAAATCCCTAATTCTACAATTATTTCCCCATTTATATTTTTATATAATTTACGATTACCTAATTTTACAGTATGATTAAGACAATACATATATTTTTTCTATCATTATTTATATCTATTAATATAAATGCACAAGAGAATAATAATGATTTTTGCGAAGCCATAAAAACGATAATGAATGATGCTCCTAATCACTTTCACAATATAAGAGGTAAGAATATTGGCGACAATATGAAGGCTGTAATTTATAATTGCATGATACCTGTACCGGGTGTTATAAGCTCCAGATTTGTTTACTCTAATGGAAATTTTTATGAGGGTGCAATTTATCAAACTCAAAATATTAAAGATATTAAAGCTTATTACGACACATGCAAAACCTTATTTGATAATTGTATAATACCTATGGGATACAGTGTTTTGCAATATGATAATTTTTATAAAGGTTGCGAAGCCTACAAGAAAATTGTTTATTTACCAAAACTACCCGATGGAACGCCATCTAAAGACAGACCCGCACATGTTGCAATTGAGGTAACTTACAGCAAAGAAAAAAACATATATACACTGGTTGCTTTTATATTTGAACATTAAATAAATATAATTTTTAAGTACATTAAAAAGAATCACCTATATACCTAAAATTTAAAACTATACCTTTGCAAAATGGCATTTGACATACCTATTATTGAAGAAAAAATAAAACCACACCAGATAACATCACTGCATTTAGTATGTGCTTTGGCATATATTGTAGCAGGCACAATAATTGTTGTTTATAATTATACAATACCCCAATGGGGTGCTTTAATGCTTGCTGCAGGCTTAATTTTATTAGGTACAACAATTATTAAAAACAAATGGATATTAACGTCCCAAAACAATATAATTATTAGGGTAATAGAATTTTTAATTACAGTTTCATTTGCCGTTTACTCTTTTTTATTACAATGGAAATTTCCTACTTTAATATTTGGTGTTTTGAGTGCCGTACTATTATTTGCAATCTTTTACGAACGCACTGCAAGTGTTAGTTTATTTGTATGCTTTGCAGACGACGGCATACATCTGCCGGCTACCTCTCGTAAAAGATTTATATCATGGACGGAAATTGAAGAAGTTATTTTTCGTTACTATACCTTATCAATTGATTGTACCGATAATAAGTTTTTTCAATGGACAACAAAAGATATAAATATAAACAACATTGAATTTGATGCTTTTTGTACAAATAAAATTGAGGAAAGCATGGATAAACGCATTAAAAATAATTGGTAATTCTAAACAGACTCATGTTCAACTGTATTGTTACTTTTTAGTGTTCTTAATTTTAGCAATTAAGTGCAATTCTTATACTAAATTGGTAGATACGTATCACAAGTATAAAAACTTTCACTTTTCCTGTTATCACGGAAGCGAAAAGTACAATGCAACATGAAAGACAGGACTAATTTCAATGATTACTATTTATTAGGGACATTTTCAGCTATGGGAGGTTCAAGTATTTTAAATGAGTATACATATTCACAATATTTGTAACTATACAGATTCTGTGCTATATAAAAAAGGAAATTTTTCCTTTTCAAAATTCTTAAAAGCTGCCCATACTAGCGGAGATAATATGATTATAGATACCTAAATAGTTGCAACAAATACATATATGATATTAATGCTTTTATTTTGCGATTGTAAAAACAAAAGAAGTGCCTTGCCTTAATTCTGATTTTACTTTTACTTCACCACCTAATTTTTCAACAAGTCTTTTTACAATTGGAAGTCCAATACCCATTCCATTATTATCATTTTTATTCTTATTTAATCGTTCAAAAAGTTCAAATATTTTCTTTTGGTCTTTTTCTGCAATACCGGGTCCATTATCCTTTATTTCGAAAATATAAAAAGATTTATTTTCATCAATTTTTATTTCAATT
>CAIWXG010000350.1 GCA_903916555.1 uncultured Bacteroidota bacterium | reverse complement strand
CGAAAATAACGTTCTGATATTTCTATAATTAAAATATTTTTTTCATTAGTATCTAAACCGTAATGTAAATTATTTTCGAAACGTTTAAGGAATGTATATTTGTTTATACAAGAAAAAGCAGTATCCCTTAATCTACGTGCATAGCTATCACCAAACAAATAAAGATTAACTTTTTCTGGACAGTCTTGCGGTGGTTTATTTACCCTAAAATCTCTTACCATTCTAAAATTATCCATCATATCTAAATAAGACATACTTACAAGGTCGCCATTACTAAACTGATAGGTTCCCCACCAAGCCGGCTCATCACCTCTTTTATCTGATAAATATTTCATTGCAGTCCGGTTAGTAGATGCGAATAATACCACTAAACCAAAAACAATTAAAAAGTCTCTTATTATTTTCAGAAACATAAATTAAAATTGAAAATAGATAAATTGATTTTCTGCAAACACGCCAAAATAATAACAAATAACAATAATAGATATGGTAAATAAATAAAATAAACTATTTTTTTTAATGTCGTGCTTAGGTAATAATTTTTCTCTCAATAAAAGCAATAGGATAAGCATAAACGAAAAAAGTAATTCAATTTTGTCTATACCGGTATAATTAGTACCACTGCTAAACGATACCATTTTTAATATGTATTGAAATGCATGGTGAATGTTTTCAGACCTAAAAAATATCCATAAGACACTAACTAATGAAAAATTTATTAATATCATAAAGGTATTCAAAATAAATTTTTGTATCGGTTTGTTATTTGTATTCTCTTTATGAGGCATAAACACCACTAATACGCCATGAAGGAAGCCCCATAAAAGGAAAGTGCGATTTGCACCATGCCATAAACCACTAAGAATAAAAACTATAAAAACATTTATTTTCCTACGTAAATTACCTTTTCTGTTTCCACCAAGTGGAATATATAAATAATCGCGAAACCAACCGGATAGTGAAATATGCCAATTTGCCCAAAAACTACTTATATTTTTAGATAAATACGGTTGATTAAAGTTTTCCATCAATTGTATATTCATCACTTTTGCTGCACCTATAGCAATATCAGAGTAGCCTGAAAAATCGCAATATATTTGGAACGAATAGAGTATAGCACCAATACATAAAGTTAATGATGATGATGTAGATATATGCAAATGAGTATAATCTACCACCATCGCCAGACGGTCTGCTATTACCGATTTTTTAAAAAAGCCCCAGCACATTCTAGATATACCTTCCTTTATGTTGTCGTAATTTATAGGTCTAAATTGGTGCAGTTGAGGTAAAATATTTTGTGGTCTTTCTATAGGACCAGCTACCAATTGAGGATAGAACATAACATATAATGCATAAATAATAAAATTCCTTTCAGCCACTTGTTTTTTTCTGTAAACTTCAATCGTATAGCTCATTGCCTGAAACGTATGAAAAGACAGACCTATAGGAAGTGCCATTTTTAGAAAAGGTAAATCAACCTGTTTGTTAAAAACCAATAAGCCGGAATGAAGATTATCTAAGAAAAAATTATAGTACTTAAAAACAGCTAATGTGCCAATATTCGCAATTAGGCTTAATATTAACCACGTTTTACGGGCATATCCCTCATTTTTTTCTATTTGTATGCCTGCAAAAAAGTCTATTATAATGGTGCCGCCAAGTATTAAGACATAAACAGGTATAAAAGACATATAAAAGTAGCAGCTTGCTACTAATAAAAGTAAAATTCGATTTTTTTGATTTTTTAATTTGAAAAACCAAAGCGTTACCACAAGAAAAAAAACAAGAAACTGTAAGGAGTTAAATACCATTTTTTTTTACTACACAATTATTTTTGTGTTTTTTCTGATTTTTATTTTGTAAATGTATAAAGTAAAAACAATTAAATAATGATTTTAAATAAAATAGAAATTCTTTTATAAGTTAGATAATGAAATCGCATTATATATAATTTAAATATTTTATTATAATGAAGGAAAGAATTGTTCTCTTGTTTTTTTGAAAATAAATACTAATGAATTTTGAGTAAATAGTAGAATTACCTTTGTATTTGATTATTTTTGCAACAATTTACAAAAACACAAATTATTTATGGCTATTGTTGACCTTATTATGCCTAAGATGGGCGAGAGTATTACGGAAGCTACAGTTCTTAAATGGCATAAAAAACCAGGCGATTCTGTAAAAATGGATGAAACAGTACTTGATATTGCTACAGATAAAGTTGATAGCGAAGTGCCATCTACAGCAGCAGGTGTAATTACAGAAATATGTTATAAAGAAAATGATGTAGTTCCGGTTGGTTCTGTTATTGCTAAAATAGACAATGCCGTAGGTGCTGCCATAATACCAAATACTGCAACCAAAATAGTTGAAACAGCATCAAGTCATACAACAGCTATGAATCAAAATGTTGCTGCTCCTCAAGTAGTTAATAGTATTAAGGAGATTGTAACAGACCATGCAAATACTACAAATGGTGTTCGCTTTTACTCACCACTAGTATTAAATATTGCAGGTAAAGAAGGTATAGGCATGGCCGAGTTAGAAAAAATACCGGGTACAGGCAGCGAGGGCAGAGTTACAAAAAAAGATATTATTGATTATGTAGCCAATAGAGGAAATATTACAATTTCAGAATCGCCAGCTGCAATATTCCCTGAGCCGATGCCACAACCAATTATAGTAACTACACCTGCCGTTTCGTCTCAGCCTCAACCTCAAGTAGCTAAAGGTGTGAATGTAGAAATAATAGAAATGGACAGAATGCGCAAGATGATAGCTGAACACATGGTTCGTAGTAAAGCTACTTCTCCGCATGTAACAAGTTTCACTGAAGCTGATGTTACAAACATTGTAAAATGGAGAGAAAAAGTAAAACTTAGTTTTGAAAAGAAATTCGGAGAGAAAATTACTTATACCCCTATTTTTATAGAAGCTATTGTAAAAGCAATAAGAAAATACCCTTACGTAAACTGTAGTTTAGACGGTGATAAAATTTTACTCAAAAAAGATATTAATATTGGTATGGCAACTGCATTGCCATCAGGTAATTTAATTGTGCCGGTTATTAGAAATGCTGAAACTAAAAATCTGATTGGTTTAACGAAAGATGTGAATGCACTTGCAAATGCAGCAAGAGCAAATAAACTGAAACCTGATGATACTCAAGGCGGAACATTTACAGTTACCAATGTAGGTACATTTGGCAGCTTAATGGGTACACCTATTATCAATCAACCTCAAGTAGCTATTTTAGCTGTAGGAGCTATTAAAAAAAGACCTGTAGTTATTGAAACAAAAGATGGTGATGTAATAGCTATTAGACACATGATGTACTTATCTTTAAGTTATGACCATAGAATAGTAGATGGTTCAATTGGTGCAAGTTTTCTAACTGCTGTTGCAAATGAATTAGAAGCTTTTGAGCCAAGCATGGACGTATAAAAAAATATATAAAAAAATATATAAAGCCTTTAAGTATGTTTCTTAAAGGCTTTATATATTTAATAAATAGCTGTTTTTTTTTCAATTAAATATGATAAATATTTCACCCACTTTTTTGCTTTTATGCATATAAATAAATATTCATATAAATCAAAATTTAGTGTAAAGTGAATTTTGGGATAAAAATATTTTTACCTAATCTAAGTGTTGAATTTTGTTTTTTTAGTATGAATAATTAATATGTATTGTGAAAATTATTTATGTAAAGTAAATATTTTATTTATGCACGAAACCATGAAACCCTTACAGGAAAGGTGTGTTTAAAATTGATATATTTGTTATAATTAAGTATTTATAAAATGTTGTATGTGAATTTAATATTTTGTTATTTTTCAATGTAAAAAAAATATATTAATACTTTAAAATCGCAATATTTTAAAAGGCTATTCTGTATTCCATATCAAACAAACAATAGTAAAACAATTTTTTTTTTCAACAAAATGGTTGGAATTTCGTAACCCCCTAAAGAAAAAGTAACAGTAGTTTTTTGTGCTGTTATTCGTTTTGTTGTCTTTAAGGGTTTGTGTGTTAAATTTTAATATATATTTATGTTTGAAAATTAATAATTTGGGTAATTGTTTTGATGAAGCTATTCTTCTTTTTTAAAATTGAATTTGCAAACCAGAAAATAAATTACATTATAAATTTCAAATTTTATTTAGTATAAATTTAAAATGTAGTATGAATATTTTAATAAAATGAACTTAAGTTATATAGTATAGTATAGTATAGTATAGTATAGTATTTTTTTTATGAATTATAACCATATAGATATAGATAATAACCAAACAAGCGATGCCGAAAAGCATTGGGATAAGTGTTTGCAGATTATTAAAGACAATATTAATTTCCGAACTTTTCAAACATGGTTCGAGCCTATTAAAGCTGTGGCTTTAATAGATTCTATTTTAACCTTACAAGTTCCAAGTCTATTTTTTTATGAGTGGCTTGAAGAGCATTATGTAGAGTTATTAGGAAAAACAATAAAACGAGTTTTAGGAAAAGAGGGTAGATTAGAATATAGGGTTCTTATGGAAAGTGCTTCTACAAATCGTAAACCGGCAGCAATGAATTTGCCAGGCAGAAGCTATTCTAAACCCACCAATGAAACTAATTTTGTGGATATGCCTTTAGCATGGGACGACCCATATAGCATTAAATCTCCTTACGCAATTCCGGGGTTGAAGAGAATGCAAATTGACCCCCAACTTAATGAATCTTATGTATTTGATGCTTATGTAGAAGGTGAGTGTAATAGAGTAGCCAGAGCTGCCGGTTTGGCAATATCAAAAAGACCGGGTACTACTTCCTTCAATCCATTAGTAATTCACGGTGGGGTGGGCTGGGGTAAAACCCATTTAGCTATGGCTATTGGCAATGAAGTACGTAGATTACACCCCAACAAATCGGTACTCTATGTTAGTTCCGAAAAATTTATTAATCAGTTTATTGACCATTCTAAGAATAATGAAGTAAATGACTTTGTACATTTTTACCAATTGATAGATGTATTGATTATGGATGATATACACCTATTTGTAACTGCACCCAGGTCTCAAGATGTATTTTTTGCCATATTTAATCACTTGCACCAAAGCGGTAAACAAATAGTACTTACCAGCGATACGCCACCAAGAGATATGGAAGGCTTACAAGAAAGATTATTAAGTAGATTTAGATGGGGTTTAAATGCCGAAATTCAAGCTCCTGACTACGAAACAAGGCAGGCAATTCTTAAAGTTAAAATGCACAAAGAAGGGCTTGAAATACCGGATGATGTTGTAAAATACATCGCCTATAATATTAATAGTAATGTACGTGAATTGGAAGGTGCTATAATTGGTTTATTTGCACAAGCTACCCTAAATAATAAAGAAATAGACATGGACTTGGCAAAACGCATAATGAAGAATTTTGTGAAAAGTGCAACCCGTGAAATGACTATTGAAAATATACAAAAATTAGTATGCGATTATTACCATGTGCCTTATGAAAAATTAATGACAAAAACACGAAAAAGAGAAGTGGTTTTGGCAAGACAAATTACAATGTATCTCGCTAAAAAATTTACCAAAAACTCATTGAAAAATATTGGAGACCATTTTGGCGGCTTCGACCATACAACCGTTATACATTCTTGTAATACCGTAGAAAATCTTTTAGAAACAGATATGGAGTACAAAGAAAATTTATTGGAAGTGCAACAAAAAGTGCAAATGGCAAGTAATTGATATTCTTTAGATTTCTACTAATAAATCATAAAAAAAGTGCTTGTCTATCAGTTCAGACAAGCACTTTTTATGTAAATTCATTTCACGTCTAAAAACTGGATGTTACTGTACATCTTAAACCGCTAAATGCCGGTTCGTAACGGCAAACCCCACCACTGCAATTGATGCCTGCTACTTGTTTTACATATGCAACAGAAAAACGGTTTGAGCCTTTGGTATAGGCGCCATAAATATTATAGTAATGTGTAGGTGTAGTAGAAAAACCATCCGGTTTACTTTCACCGCTATTAGGGTTCACATCATACATATCAGATACAGAAACAGAAAATTTTGGTGCTACATTGTATTCTAATAATGCAAATATCCAAGAGCCATAGTATTGTTTGGTACTCATATAAGAGCCTTCTAAACGTATGGAATGATTATCGTTAATTTTATAAGTAATTTCTCCAAATGGAGTAAAACAAAAATCTATCGGTTGTTTTAAGGTAGATACTAAATAGGCAGCTTGATTGTATTCTAAATATTGTAAGCCGGCTTGTAATACCCAAGATTTTAATCCCTGATAATAGACATCTGCATAGCCTTCCCTAAATAATTTCGTATTATTTAGGTTGTTTATGTTTGTATAAGTAAAGGTGAAATTGGTAACATCATTTGGTGAAACTAATAAATTGCCTGTAAAAGCCATTTCAGATATATTTTGAGATGCAGGTGTATAAAGAGACATTACCCTTTCAGGACGCAGAACTGCAATAACAGGCTGCCAATTAAGCATACCGCTGTTTACATTACTTGCTTCATTGGGCGATGTAAGCATAATATAATCTTCCGTACGTTTGCCGGTAAGGCTTATTGCTAAACCTTTTTGACCATAGTTTATAGATGTATATTCAATATTTCCAGGTTTGTCAACCAATAATTTAGTTAATGGGTTTTCTATAATGGCTTCATCTGTTTTATAAGCACCTTCGGCATACCAAGATAGATTTTTATAGGTAAGTGTGTTATATACAGTAAATGCATACATATTGTATTTGGGCACAAAACGTGTTGCTAATTCCTGCCCATTTATATTGGCTACAATAGAATTCATAGAAGCTTGGTCTATTGTTCTGTTTATAGCCCCGATACCCGGCATAAGGTGTAGCTTGTTGATGCTAAAATCACCTTCTGCATTGATACCTCTTATAATTGGGTTATACCTATTGAATAGAAATTTTTGTTGACCTGAAAAACCTTTAACAGAAATGTTTTTTGCTAATTTATATTTTAATTCTATCCCCACTAATGCATTATCAATTAATAATCCTCTGTCTTCATAAGACCTAAATAATATTCCGCTACCTATTTGGTCGTAGATATAACCCATGGATATGCTTAAATCTTTCATGTCCTTTGTTATATTCCATGCACCTAAGCCAAAACCACTTAATGCTTGTGCCGGTGAATATAAATTAGAATTATTAAAGGCATCGGCTCTGGCAAAAAAAGTAAAACCATTAATATTATATCTCAAATCTAACCATGCTTCACTACCACTAAGGTAATTATCATAAAGGGGGTTGCCGGCAGCATGTATATTTGTATCTCGCTGAAAGAAATTTAAATTCATCATGAGGTCGCCGGAAAAAGTACCTTGAGCAGATAATTGCACAGAAAAACATAGTGCAAAAAATAAAATTATTGTTTTTCTCATTGTTTGCTTAATATTGTTAAAGTTTTATGGAAATGAATGCCATTTTATTATTTTGGCAAAGTTTTGGATTTAAAATTTAATAAACAAGTAATCATGAAAAAAATACTGCTTCCGATTGTATGTTTTTTAGTAAGCTGCAATGTTTTTGCACAAGAATTGCCTAATACCCAGATTAAGGATTTAAATTCCGGTAAAAAGGTATCCTTTAATGAAATAATTGAAAAAGACAAAATTAGCGTTATTAGCTTTTGGGCTACCTGGTGTATTCCCTGCAAAAAGGAAATAAAAAATATGTCTTTGCAATTAGATAATTGGAAAAAAGAAGTTGACTTTAATTATATTACTATTTCTATTGATGAATCTAAAGCAGAAGGGCTAGCAAGGTCTTATGCCTTAAATCAAGGCTGGAAGTTTCCTTATTATATAGACCCTAATTCTGATTTAAAACGCTCTTTAAGTTTTCAAAATGTACCTTTTACTATTATAGTTGATAAAAAAGGTAAGATTGCCTTTATGCACACCGGCTATGAAACCGGCGGTGAAAATGAAATTTTTGCTAAAATAAAAGAACTTTCAACTAAATAAGTAATTTTTAGTACGAAATACCCATAATTTTAACCTCCAATTTCTTCCGGAAATTGGAGGTTTTTTTTTTAAAATTAATTTGTATTTATTTATTTTGTATGTTATTTATAAATCTATAAAAATTAATTTCTCTCAAACCCACTGTATTAAATACTACATTGTCTTTTTATCTTTTATTTATTTTATTTAATATGATTTTTTATTTCGTTACTATTGATGGTTTTTAATGAAATAACTTAATAATAACAAGTGTTGTCATTATTAATATAAATACATATAATACAATATAAATTAATGTATTT
>CAIWXG010000349.1 GCA_903916555.1 uncultured Bacteroidota bacterium | reverse complement strand
GTAGAATACGATATTGTACTATCTGCAGTGGGAGCATCAGTAGAAACATTAATAACAATTCCTGTTTTTACATCAGCTTTTACTTGCACTCCCGTAATCATAATTGTTTTATCGTTAGGATATTTAAGTTTCAAGCCATAGTTGCCCGGCTTTACCATACCGGTTTCAAAAAAGCCTGTATCGTTTGTAAAACCCGAAGCTTTAATGGTATCCATTTTATATACAAAGGCTTCTACATCTTGTATTGGTTCACCATGTAAATTTTTGATAGTACCGTAAATAACACCCGGTTTTTTAGCTGCCGGAACTTCTTTTATCTTAGTAGCTAATTGTTTTGCCTTCTGAGCCATAGCAGGGGTCAGGATAAATAAGCAGGCTGAAATAGTTATTATTCGTTTCATAAAAATCTACAAAAATGTTTTTAGAGCTTAAATTTAAGCATTATTCTAAAATTTTAATAAAATACTTCTAACTGTTTTATTGTGAATCTGCAAAAACGTACTTTTGCACTAATTCAGCTAACAAAGATTGCTATTTTTTATTAGATTTTATACTTTTTTGCTGTTAATAATTATTTACATTTACTTTTATTTGTAGATTTTAATATTTCAACTCTAAATAGTGTCAATAAAAAAACTTGCGGGGCAAACTTTATGGTACGGCATCAGTAGCATAGCTGCAAAGGTTATCCTTTCTCTGCAAACGCCTATTATTACACGCCTGTTAAATAAACCCAATACAGTAGCCCAATATGGCGATTTCAGCGTTGTTTTTGCCTATATTTCTTTTATAAATGTTGTTTATACTTATGGTTTAGAAACGGCCTATTTTAGATTTGCCGCTAAGGGCGAAGATAAAGATAAACTATTTCAAACCTCTTTTACATCTCTTTTCGTTACCACCCTATTATTCAGTACAATTCTAATATTATTTAGAGACAGTATAAATACATTTGCCGGGCTTGAAGGACATACAGAATATATAATATGGTGTGTACTTATTATTGCAGCCGATACAATGGCAGCAATTCCTTTTGCCAAATTAAGGCAAGATGGCAAACCCCGTAAATATGCATTTATTAGGGTTGCCGGCATTTTTGTAAATTTGTTTTTAGTAATCTATTTAATAGCCTACTGTCCCGAAAAAGTGGACAATAACCCGAATACCGGCTTTTCTAAATGGTATTTGCAAAATACAAATGTAGGTTTTCTGATACTTGCAAATCTAGCACAATCCCTTTTTACTTTTTTATTACTATTGGGCGAATGGAAAGAATGGAGATTTAAATTTGATACTAATTTATGGAAAAGACTAATTGCCTATTGTTACCCAATGATAATTGTGGGCTTAGGTGGCATGGTAAACGAAACACTTGACAGACCTATGTTACGCAAACTTATTCCTTTAGACACGCTACATGCTAAGATGGAAGTAGCTTATTATGCTGCCAATTATAAAATAGCCATATTTATTACTCTTTTTATTCAAGCCTTTAAAATGTCTGCCGAACCTTTCTTTTTTAGCCATGCAGAAGACTAAAACGCACCCAAAACCTATGCAAGGGTAATGAAATGGTTTGTAATTACATTATGCTTAGCTTTTTTATTTACTACACTTTATATAGATATAATAAAATATTTTGTTGACAGAGTTTATTGGGGCGGTTTAGGTGTTGTACCTATTCTGCTGGCAGCTAATGTATCTTTAGGTATTTACTATAATCTTTCGGTATGGTATAAAATAACAGATAAAATGTATATGGGTATTTATATTACGCTCATGGGTGCTATCATTACCTTATTAATAAATTTTCTTCTTATACCTGTATTCGGAATGTATGCATGTGCTTGGGCCACATTTTTTGCATACACCAGCATGATGATTGTATCTT
>CAIWXG010000348.1 GCA_903916555.1 uncultured Bacteroidota bacterium | reverse complement strand
GTATTACCCATAATAATTAAAGTACTCTTTAATAAAGAACAAGAATTGGATGCTCTTATTACCAATTATGTAGAACAGGCATTGATAGAAAACCAAATGTAAAAAAAGTTCTAATTTGCACTGAAAATTGTTCAATAATTGTAAATAGAAAAGAAATTATAATTCTATGGGCAAATATACCATACTAATAACATGTTTGCTTTTAATTTATTCTTGTAACGGAAAAGCCGAAAGAGATAAGAAATTAGATGCAATGATAAAAAAATACTGTGTCCAAAAAATAGAACTTAAAGATAGTTTATATATTGTATATACAGTAAAATCTTGGCGTAAAAATCGAGGATTTTATTTTTGGTCTAATTGGGCGAGATACTTTAAAATTAAATATGATGATATTCAACCCTATATATCTACAGTATTTTATAGCCCTGATAAGAAAAAGATGGTTTTTTGGTTAGGAGAAAAAATACCCAATGCTGTTAGTAAAGAAATTTATTATAATAAACAAAATGATTATAAATGGAATAGAATTTACCCTATGGGACTTGATACAGTTTACTCTATTACTCCCATGATTGGTTTTAGAGAAAATAGCAATCAACCTTGGCGAATATGTGTTTTTCCTGGCAGGCAAACTGGTGGCGATTCAAAAGAGGAAGCAGATAGAGAACTTGCTGAATTTTGTTTTGTGAATATGAAAGATTTAGTGCGTAGATTTGTAATACAAGAAGGAATTCATAAAGGGGAATATATTTGGAAAAGTTTTGGTAATAATTTACAAGATTCCATTTTTTGGGATAATTGGATGTGGCAAAAAGATACAGTAGGCTCTGATAGTTTTTATAATTTTCAAGAAACGCGACCTAAAAGAGATTTACCTGAATACGATGGCATTCCTAAGTGTTTTAAATGTTTGGAGGAAGAACGAATATATCCTAAAATAGAATACCCTAAGGAAATACTTGATATGTATAGTGATAAATAGGATTTGGGATTTTACGTTACATATTCAAAAACTGACTATAAATAATATATTTTATTGAAGTTTATTAACACTATGAATAGTAAGGAAATTATAAAACAGCTCTATTTAGCGGTGTCATTGTTCGGCAAAGCTGTTATTGACATTAAGTTTTACGCTATATATCTAAATTACATACTGTCATTTTCAAAGTGATTGTATGTAATAAACGATTACTATTGTATTCTGCTAAAAGACTGAAAAACAGTCAACTTTTTTGTCCATTACGCCAATTAATTTGATTATAAATAAAGGACAAATGTAAAACATCTGTCCTTTATTTATAATTTGTTTTTGGTATTTATAATGCTTTTAAAGCCATTAATCGCTCCCAATGTTCATGTACTCCAAGCTCTGCACCTTTAAGCAATATTTCAGCATTTTCATGGTTTTGACGGTCTAATATGCTGAAACGGGTCTCGTCATATAAGAAGTCTTTTAATGGTAAAATAGCATCTTTGCTATCCAATGAAAACCGTTCGCCCTGCGGTTTTGAAGGATTATAGCGGAATAAAGGCCAATAACCTGATTTTACTGCATTTTGTTGGTGTTGTGCTCCAAACATCATGTCATAACCATGGGCAATGCAATGGCTATAAGCTATAACTATTGATGTACCCGGAAAAGCTTCCGCTTCTTGCAGTGTTTTTACTGCATGTGCATCGTTGGCACCCATTGCAATCTGTGCCACATAAGCTGTCCCATGTGCAATTGCTTGCAGAGCTAAGTCTTTTTTACCGGTAGCTTTACCGTTTACAGAGAATTTAGCACTTGCACCAATAGGAGTAGATTTAGATTTTTGCCCACCTGTATTAGAATAAACTTCTGTATCTAAAACCAAAATATTTACTTTTTCACCAGTTGAAAGCACATGGTCTAAGCCTCCAAACCCTATATCATAAGCCCAGCCGTCGCCGCCAATAATCCAATGCGATTTTTTTACTAAATAATCGGCTATAACGTTTAATTGCAATGCATCGAAGCCGGAAAGTATGCTTATTTTTTTACGCAATTCAATCACATTTAATCTTTGTTTCCTTATTCCTGTTTCATTGCTTTGGTCTGTGTGTAGTATTTCATTTGTAAGCGTATCACCAATCTCACTACTTAAATTTTTAAGAAGTTGCTTTGCAATATCCGTTTTTTTGTCATAAGCAAGTTTTATGCCTAAACCAAATTCGGCATTATCTTCAAATAAGGAGTTGGCCCATGCCGGCCCGCAGCCTTCATTATTGGTTGCCCATGGTGTACTTGGTAAATTACCGCCAAAAATAGACGAACAACCTGTTGCATTTGCCACCACCATTCTATCGCCATATAATTGGGTTAATAGTTTAATGTAAGGGGTTTCTCCGCATCCTGAACAAGCACCGGAAAACTCAAATAAAGGTTGTAAAAATTGGGTACCTTTTACTGTATTTAGATTAATTCTATTCCGGTCTATTTCTGGTAAAGAAAGGAAGAAATCCCAATTTTTTATTTCTTGTTCTTTTAGTGGTATTTGTGCTGCCATATTTATGGCTTTATGTCCCTGTATCGTTTTGCTTTCTATCGGGCAATATTCAACACAAAGTTTACAACCGGTACAATCCTCAACTGATACTTGCAGTGTGTATGCCTCTTTATTTTTGTCGAATTCTTTACCGATTGGGTTGGTATGCATAAATTTCTCAGGTGCATTTGCCAAAGCCTCCTTATCATACACTTTACATCTTATAGCAGCATGCGGGCATATTAAGAAGCATTTACCGCATTGGGAGCATAAATCAGCATCCCAAACCGGTATTGCATCTGCAATGTTCCTTTTTTCCCATTTGGTAGTAGCCACAGGGTAAACGCCATCTAAAGGAAACGCACTTACCGGTAATTCGTCCCCTTGGAATGCCATAATTTTAGCTAGCACATTTTTTACAAAGTCAGGTGCTTCATCGGGTACTATTTTTTCATATTCTATGGTACCTATCGGTAATTTAGAATAATCAATTTCGAATAGGTTTGCAATTGTTTGATCTACAGCAGCATAATTTTTCAATACTACTTTCTCACCTTTATCAGAATAGGTTTTTTTAATTGCATACTTTATTTTATCAATCGCATCTTCTTTGGTAAGTATGCCGGATATTGCAAAAAAGCATGTTTGTAGAATCGTATTTATTCTTGAACCCATGCCGGTTTCACGAGCTACTCTTGATGCATTTATAACATAAAGTTTTAATTCTTTTTCTTTTATTTCTTCTTGTATTTTATGTGGCAGATGTTCCCATACAGCATCTGTTTCATAAGGTGCATTTAATAAAAAAGTAGCTCCGTGTTCGGCATCTTTAAGAATGTCATACTTATTTAAGAAATTATAATTATGACAAGCAATAAAATTAGCCGAATTTACAATATAAGAAGAAAGTATAGGATTTTTACCGAAACGTAAATGAGAAACCGTAAGTGAGCCTGATTTCTTTGAATCATAAACGAAATAACCTTGTACATAGTTTTCGGTTGTTTCACCTATAATTTTAATGGAGTTTTTATTGGCACTAACTGTTCCATCTGCCCCTAAACCAAAAAATAAGCCTCTAAACAGATGTTGACTTTCAAGTGTAAATTTAGAGTCGTAATTTAAACTAAGATGTGTAACATCATCGTTAATGCCAATAGTGAAATGCTTTTTAGGAGATTGTTTTTTCAAATCTTCAAAAATACCGATAACCATTTCAGGATTAAATTCTTTTGACGCTAAGCCAAATCTACCCCCTACTACTTCCAATTTTTCACCTTGCCAACCTTCTGCTAATGCTGTAATAATATCCATATACAAAGGTTCGCCTACTGCTCCCGGTTCTTTGCAACGGTCTAGTACTGAAATTTTCTTAACAGATTGCGGTATTACACTAATAAAGTCAGCTATATTAAAAGGACGGAATAAACGTATATAAATATAGCCCACTTTTTCACCGGTAGCATTCAGGTAATCAACAGTTTCATGAACAGCATTTGCTCCCGAACCCATAATTATTATGATTCTATCTGGTGTGCTATGTCCATAATACTCATATAGTTTATATTGCCTTCCTGTCAGTTCACCAAATTTGTTCATCATTTTGGTAACTATTTCAGGTACATTATTATAATAAATATTACCTGCTTCTCTGCTTTGGAAAAATACATCCGGATTTTGTGCCGTTCCTCTTATAGAAGGTTGTTCGGTTGACATTGCCCTTTTGCGATGCGTAATTATATCGTTTTCATCCAACATTTCTTTAATAATGTCATCGGGAATCACATTAACTTTCGTTAATTCATGCGATGTTCTGAAGCCGTCGAATATATTTAGAAATGGTATTTTCGATTTTAAGGTTGCCGCTTGTGCTATTAATGCCATATCCATAGCTTCTTGCGAATTTCTTCCGAATAGCATTGCCCAACCTGTTTGTCGTGTTGCCATAACATCAGAATGGTCGCCAAATATAGATAGAGCATGGGTTGCCAAAGAGCGTGCTGCAATTTGGAATACAGTTGGTAAATGCTCGCCTGCTATTTTATACATATTGGGTATCATTAACAATAAACCTTGCGAACAGGTAAATGTTGATGATAAAGCTCCCCCTTGTAACGAACCATGAACTGCACCTGCTGCACCACCTTCACTTTGCATTTCAATAATGCGAGGCACAGTACCATATACATTCACTTGATTGTCGGCAGACCATTCATCGCAAAATTCGCCCATTGCAGACGATGGAGTAATAGGATAAATAGCACAAACTTCATTTGTTTTGTAGGCAATATAAGCTGCTGCTTCATTACCATCCATTATTTGAATTTTATCTTGCATTATTTTTATATTATTTAATTATATTTAATGAATTCTTAAATCTCTACTGAAAATTCTTCGCAAACCAATTTTTTTAATTGATTACCTGCTGCAATACAACAAGAAACATTTTCTATTGAAAGACAATATTTGCCATCGCAATGAGAATGGTCGAGACCTTTACATTCTATATTGCTCATATCTACCGTTAAAAACGCTTGATTTACATTCTTACATAATTCAAGCAATTCATTTAAACCTGCATCTGCTTTGGTATCTACTTTATGTGCAGACAAGTAGATATGCATAATTTGTTTCATTGAATTACGAACCACCTGACAAGCAGAAAGTGTAACCACATCTTCATGAGGACGGTATAATTCATTTTCTGCAATTATTAATTCTTTACATGCTACTTTAAGTGCATTTTGTATTTCCGGACTTATCATAAATTTTGGTTTTATGAGAAAAAATAATTTCTATAATACAATTTGAAATGTCAAATTTATAGAAACAGATTTTAGCCATAAATGACAGCAATCATAGTATCGGTTGATGCAAATCAGTATAGTAATCTAATGTAAATAAAGACGTGGGAATCTTATTTATATATAAGAAAAATTAGAAGAATAAAGGAAATAATTAAAGAACTTTAGTTAAATGAATAGGCATATAGCTAAGAATTTCATTACTTTAATTTAGCTTTGTCAAGGTCAATCTCACTTGTCCTCTTTTGTAACGAGGATAATAAAGGAAGGCGTTTTTAACGCCCATAAATTTTATCAAATAAAATAATTAATTTTGATAAATGCAAGGAATGTGATGTGTGGGCGTTACAAAATCCAATCCATTTCATCCTCTCACTGGTCTAAGCGTCACGCCCCACTCTGGTCTAAGGTTCTACCTTAGACCTAAAATGTAGCAGCGTCCGCTGCAGTATTTAAAATAGTTCTCCAAAACAAAGTTTAGCAACAAATTACAAAAGAAAAGCAAAAACAAAAATCACACAAAAACAAACCAATCCACAGCCCTCACCCACTAACAAAAATTAGAGAACTAAAGATTATAGAAAATGTGTATGGCTAAGAATTATAAAATGATTTTATGTTTTTAGAGAAAAATGTATTTTTATATTATAAATTAATCGCATTAAATATGTTGTAAATAGCTTTAAAAATGTATCTTTGACCGATTGCCTAACAACTAAACTTTAT
>CAIWXG010000347.1 GCA_903916555.1 uncultured Bacteroidota bacterium | reverse complement strand
CAGGTGTTTCTGATGCATCTATTTGTACTTTACCCAAATCAGTTGTTTTCTTTTCCATATCCATAAATTCTTTATTAGGGCTTGGTTTGTAAATATAGGCAGTTGCTGCAGTGCCTAAATCAAGCAAATATAATTTTTCTCCCGCATTGTCTTCTTTCTTCGGATTTATAATTACATACATTTTTTTGCCATTCAAACTGTATCTATCTACAATTGGCAAATTATTAATGGTGCTATCAAAAACATATTCCCCAAAATACTTGCAAGTTTGCATAATATATTCTGCTGCATTTCTTTTAGTACCATCAGGATTAACTAATCCACTGGTGGCATAAACCGTGCTTTTTAATGGGTGGTCATCATTTAATTCATAAAAAAATACTTTCTGTATTCCATGGCGTGCATATAATAATGCAGTTCTTAGAGTCCAGTCTGCTTGTACCATGTCTTCTGTTTTAAATTCATTTTTGGGAGCTTTTTGCGGGCTGCCCTGGTCAATATCGTAACCGGTCTCTGTAATCCATACAGGCATATTATAGGCAAATTCGGCAGCAAATTTTCTAAAATTTTCTGCAATAGTGTCTGCCATAGACAGTTCGGGTGCAATGCCTGTTGTTGCCTTTTTATCGGTAATAATACCGGCATCATTAGCATAATAATGATAATTTATTATATCCCAGCATAAGTCTATTTGCCCATTTGATTTTATACCTCGGTATTGCTTACACCAATCTATCATACCCATAATATAATCTGTGCTTGGTTTTGCCAAGCCTGCCATTACTACTTTCATATTTGGGTCTGCATTTTTTACTCCTACACCAATACCCATTGTATTTTTATTGCCGTCATAAAAAGCAGATAAATTAGCCGCATATTCTCTGCCTGTTTGGTAGGCTGCCCGTCCCTTCCACCATTTATCTCTCTCATTATCGCACTCTATATAATTAATTAATCCCAACCCTACTTTTACTTCATTTACAATATCCTGATGCCATCTTGGTGTAGTATCTACAGACAATATCAGCGGACTAATTTCTTTATTTGTACCATATCTGGCAGCATATTGAAAAGCTACTTTTGCTTGTTCTATATATGAATTTGGGTCTTCGGGATTTTTATGATATGTGATTGGTGTATTTTCATTGTTTCGAAGTTCAAAAGGATAGCTTACCTGCATCCATTCCGGTACCGATTTAAGACATGTCAACACTTCTATGTTTTGCGACTTACACCAATAATAAATGCTATCGTAGTTCCAGCTACCGTTATGTGTGGGGTTAAAGGTATAATGTCCTTCTGCATATTCCAGTTTATCCCAATCCATATAATGTCTTATTCCGGTAAAGCTTTTTACATCACTTAGTTTTACAGAGTCTAACCAATTATTACGCTTTGGGTTTTCAAAATCCCATTCAAAGGCATTAACACCAAAATAATTCTTTAGCGGATAGTGTAATATAGGTACTGCGTGTAAAGGATTAGGTGGTGAATAGGTACCATAAAACTCAATTTCAGTAGGGTACTCGCCCCAACTGTTAATTACTAAATATCTAATATCATAAACAGGTTTTTCCAATGCAAATTTTTCAAGTTTATCCGGATTAGGTCCAACCCATTGGTTATACCTTGTACCTTTAAAAACAGCAATTGGTACTTTTTCCCAACTACCTAATATAGCATAAATAGTCAAAGGATGCTTTTCATTTGTTCCCTCCCAATCAAAAAACTGAATACTGTCTATTGTTATTAACTCACCGTTCAGCACGGGATACCACGCATCAAAATTTTCAAGAATTTTAGACCTGCCGGTATAAACTCGCTCTTTTAAAACACCATCAAACAGGTTTTCTAAACCATTAGTAGTATAATTTAGTTGGTACCAACGTTTAGCATCAATAGGAATTTTGCGCGAATTATCTGTAATACGCAGGGTATTTTGCGAACAACCTATAATTACAAATAGTAATAGAGAAAAAGTTAAGTAAGTTGCTCTCATTTCTTCATAAAATTATTTACTAACAACAAAAATAGTAATTAGTAAGTTATAATTATTTTGTAAAAAAAATCAATAAAGACATGCGATTAATATAAATGAAAAATAAATTCTAAATGAGATTTAAGAATGAAAATATGTTTGTGAAAACATCTCTGTTACCTTTGCACCCTATTCTTTAATTTTTATTTTATATGGTATATAAAGTTATTGGGCTTATGTCCGGTAGTTCGTTAGATGGTTTGGATATTGTATATACACATTTAGAAGAAGTGAGAGGCGTGTGGTCTTATAATGTAATACATGCAGAATGCATACCATATACCGATAAATGGATTTACGACTTGCACCATGCACAAAATTTATCGGTAAGTTCATTTTTAAAATTAAATACACACTATGGCAAGTACTTGGGCGAGCAAATAAATGCCTTTATTTTAAAGCATAATTTAGAACATACGGTTCACTTTATCTGTTCGCATGGGCATACTGTTTTTCATGATACTGCTAATAATACAACATGCCAAATAGGAGATGGGGCAACGATTGCAGCAATTACAGGCATAACAGTAATAAACGATTTGCGGGCTATGGATGTTGCACTTGGCGGGCAAGGTGCGCCAATAGTGCCCATAGGCGATAAGCTATTATTTGGCTCTTATGATTACTGGCTTAATATTGGTGGTATTGCAAATATTACGATAAAAAACAATGGTAACTATTTAGCATTTGATGTATGTCCGGCAAACCAGATATTGAATATACTTGCCGAGCGTGAAGGTAAAGTAATGGATGAAAATGGCTATATGGCTGCAAGCGGTAATTTATTGGTAGAAATTTTAGATGAACTAAATACAGATGCCTACTACAAGCAAAGCCCACCAAAATCTTTAAGCAATGATGCAGCAAAAGAAATGATTTTTCCTAAGCTGATGCAAAGTAATTACGCCACCGCCGACTTACTGCATACGGTAGGTGTACATATTGCAGAGCAGATTGGCAAGGCTGTAACACAATACCCTGCCGGTAAAGAACTTAGCTCCATTTTAGTAACTGGTGGTGGTGCTTTTAATAGTTTTTTAGTAGAAAACATAAAAAAGATACTTACCATGCACCCTATTAATGTAGTTGTACCCGATGCTGTTACCGTAAAATATAAGGAAGCAATCGTAATGGCATTGATAGGCACATTAAGGTGGCGTGGAGAATTGAATGTGCTTAATACGGTAACAGGAGCTAGCAGAAGTAGCGTAGGCGGTGCTATTTGGCTTGGTAATTAATTTGTGTAAATAGATTAGCTCTGTTTTTTAACGCTTTATGGAATAATAAAAGACAGTTTTATCTTTTATAAAATCCTTACAATAGAATACCTTTACATCCTTAAAACAAAATAATAAAATGGCAGCAACTAAATTAACCATAAACAGCAATGGTTCTATTAAAATAGAAGGTGATTTTGAAATTATTGACAAAAACGGTACTGCCTACGATTTAGGCGGCAGAGATACATTAGGTTTATGCCGTTGCGGACTTTCTAAAAACAAACCATTTTGCGATGGCTCTCACAAAGGCGGTTTTGAACATGAAGCAGTAGCTTTTGCTTTACCACCTAAAAAGACAGTATAGAGCAAAATAGTATTGTAATAAAAATGCCATGTATGTTTTGAAATTCTCAATGCATACATGGCATTTTTATTGTACACAAATGCAATTTAAAAATTACTCATACACCAATTTCCCTGCATAATAATCAATACCATTGCTTACTTTATAATAGTACATGCCTTTGGCATATCTACTCAAATCTATGCTGTGGCCATAGGGCATACTTATTACCTGCTCACCAAGTAGATTGTAAATTTCTATTTTATATAGTTCTTCGTTTTCTAATATCGGAAAAATAAAACTACCGGAGTAGGACGGATTAGGCGAAACAGTAAGTGAATGTTTTTTTATGTTTTTAACCAAGCCACCAAAATTTCTCTCAACAACTTTTATTGAATCAATCATCCAACCTGCAAATAATTCAGGAATACTATCGCTTACAAAGCGAAATCTAAAAATAAAAACTACGAGCATCGTAAAAACTACAAACCGGTATTGAGGTAGATTTGACAGCAAAAAAATCTATAATATCAATTTCAGAATAAATTTCATGATTACTCCTTCCACTAAAAGCAGCCGTCCCGTTTTCTAAAGTATCATTTATGGAATAAAACCCATGTGTTTCTATAGATGGAAAAAAACCGGCACATCCACCTACCACATTTAACCAATTAGCACCCGAGTCCGTTGAAAACTCAACAATACAGCCATCTTTACTACTTGTTATTTGATATTTATGCCAAAAACCAAGTACAGGGTTCAACGGTGCACGATCAAGTTTCAATGTAAACCAATTGTTTGCATTTATGGGGTAGGGGTTAAGCGTATCTGTCATTAATGCATGGTAAGAACCGGTGTCGTGCGATATAAAGATTTTATGTGTTTCGCCAATTTGCCATACAGGGGTTACAGATGTATCTGCTTGAAAACTAACTTTCCAACTATAATGATTCACCTGTGGGTATGCATTGCTGTCTCTAAAATTAACATTGATTGAGTCACGATATTGACCACAAACAGTTATAGGCAAACAGATTACAATCAGCATGAAAAAGAATTTCATATACACCGTATTTAATGTAAATTTATAAATAATTTATTGAAAAACAAAATAAGAAAAATGCACTAAAAAGCACTCTAAATAAATACATTTTGCCCACCCATGGTCGTCATTCCTCGCTTTTCTCAATTCAAAAATACTGAATAGGATTTTAATAATGTAAGGGTTAATATCTATTCTTTTCAGAAACCGGATGCTTTTATAGCATATTCTCGAATAGTCCCCCCTCAAATTTCGGGAAGCCTAAACTTTTCAGAAATACATCCTTTCTCCCTTTTGAATGAAATTTATAATTTAGCCCACCATTTATAAAGCCCTTATATCCAATACCTAATTCAAAAAAAGCCGAAATAGTATTACCTACACTTATACCAATTGGTGTCCACTGTGTATTAATAGAATAGGGTTTAAGGGCATTTTTATAATCAGGTACACTTATTTTTTCGGTATAATACCTGCCTCCTATACCTATAAACCCATACAAGTTTACATATTTTTTATTAACGTATAGTCGCTTCAATTCAATTGCCAAAGTACTTACTTGGCAGCTAAAGTCATAAAGGTGCTCCACATCTTCTCTATAATATTGAAAAGAAAAGCTTTGTGTTCCTGCGGTTATACCTAATATACAGTAATCATTTAAATACATCTTAAAGCTTACAAAATAAAGATATGTATAGGATGTTTCTGTTGCCCACAACTCTTCATGAGCGTTATCTATATTTAGCCCTATAGAAAACCTATCTGTAAAAGAATAATTGCCACAACTTACCGAAATCTCTTTATCGTCTGTTCTTATTTGCCCTTTCAAAAACTGAGGCACTGCTATTTGTATTACAATGCAAATAATAAGGTATATACTTAGTTTTGAATTTACATATTTATGCATATTCTTATTATTTAATTCATTAAAATAGTTACAAATATCAATATTCTTTTACATTGTAGTTTACATTACGCTCCTTTAAATAGTTAATTACAAATTGAAAGCAAGCTTCATTTTTGCTTACCAACTCCGGCGGGTAAACGCCTTTTTGAGTAAATAATCCATTCATTATTAAATGTAATGTTGCAGTGCAAGTATAGCCCGTAGTTCTGCTCATAGACGACAATTGGGTAATAGGGTCGTAGCTATCAAAAAGATTGTATTCTATTGTTTTGGGCAATCTGTTTAAAATGCCCTTCATAATAATTCTCATAATTGTAAACTCATCTTCAGTAGGCTCAGACTTCCATTGGTTCATCAACATTTTTGAAGAAAAGTCTAAAGGAGAAATTTCTAACCCACCAATATTTATTTTCTCCGTATTAAAAAAGCCACCTTTTATAAGTGCTTTTATTAAATCTATATGACCGGGATACCTAAGTGTTTTTTCTTTCATGTTAGGTATATGCCCCATAGTATATAATAAAGAACGTAAGCCATCGGTATTAAATGATTCTAAGGTGCCTAAAGTATCAAAATCTATTAATTCTTGTTCGCTTAAAGCCGGTTTTGTTACTATTTGTCCATTTTCCATCATTCGTGCAGGGCGGGTATATTCTTCTATAACGTCTATAGGCGAAAAAGGAGCTTTATATTCAAATGGTTTTATACGAACTTTAGGTAATCCACCTACCATAAATTCAAAATCAGTAATATGCATTAGTTCGTTATGATAACCCAAAATATAATTGCTCATACCGGGTGCTACACCACAATCAACAATAGCTGTAACCTTATTTTCTATGGCAAGAGTATTAAGTAACATTGCATCTTCAGGAAAAAAGGAAATGTCCGCAACATTTTTCTTTGCTTTTATTACTGCTTCCAATGTTTTATAACCCATAAAACCCGGCACAGCAGTAATTACATAATCAAAATCTGCTAACATTGTTGGGTAAGTATCATAATTGCTTAGGTCTGTAATTATCGTTTTGACAGATGAAACTTTAGTTTTTAATAGGGCAAGAGCCGCTTCGCCGGCATCAAAGGAAGTAACATCATACTTACTACAAAGGTCTATAGCCATTGTTCTACCTACCATACCGGCACCTAAAATTGCAATTCTCATTTCGTATTTTTTATAAACACTAAAGATAATTGAATAATTAGTAAACGTATAATTTCTTTAAATGTTGCAAAAAGGCATGTATAGTAGTAAAACGAAAAAAAATATAAGGTCTTGATAATCAATATTTAATATTCAAAAAAGCAGTGTTGAGCCAAAGTTATTGGTAAAATATTGGCAAACTATATGAATACGCGTTATAAATAACTACTTTTGCATAGACTTACTTAATGCAAGATGAATGAAAATTTGCAAAGACCTATTAGGGTACTCGTTGCCAAAGTAGGCTTAGACGGGCACGACAGGGGTGCTAAAGTAATTGCTACCGCCTTACGCGATGCCGGAATGGAGGTTATTTATACAGGTTTAAGGCAGACACCTGAAATGGTTGTAAATGCAGCTCTGCAAGAAGATGTGGATGCAATAGGCGTAAGTATTCTTAGTGGTGCACACATGACCGTTTTCCCGAAGATAGCCCAGATAATGAAAGAAAAAGGACTTGATAATGTATTGCTTACCGGTGGCGGTATTATACCCGAAGAGGATATGAATGACCTTAATGAATTAGGTGTAGGTAAGTTATTTGGACCAAGTACGCCAACTACAGAAATTATAAATTATATACAAAACTGGGTTTTAGAAAACAGAAAAAATCTATTATAAATATTAATTACCTAAACAAACAACTATTTTATTATTTAAAAAATCATAAAACATGTACACAACTTTATTAACCGAATTACAAGAGGGCATTTTCACAATTACAATTAATCGCCCCGACAAAATGAATGCACTTAATGCAAGTGTTATAGATGATTTAAGCAATGTTTTTGATGAAGTATATTCAAATCAAGAAATTAAATCGGTAATCATTACAGGTTCAGGAGAAAAATCTTTTGTTGCAGGGGCAGATATTAGTGAGTTTATTGGCTTAGATGCAAGTGCTGGTAGTGCTTTAGCTATGAAAGGAAAAATAGCTGTTTTCGATAAAATAGAAAATTGCCCTAAACCTATAGTTGCTGCAGTTAATGGATTTGCATTAGGCGGTGGTTGCGAATTAGCAATGGCTTGTCATTTTAGAATTGCAAGTGAAAATGCCAAATTCGGACAGCCGGAAGTAAATTTAGGTCTTATTCCCGGTTATGGTGGCACACAAAGACTTACTAATTTAATAGGCAAGGGTAAAGCTATGGAAATGATTATGACAGCCGATATGATTACAGCTGATGAAGCTAAATCTCTTGGTTTAGTAAATCATGTGGTTGCTATAGGTACCGTTGTTGCAAAAGCCAAAGAAATTTTACAAAAAATACAAACTAAAGCAGGCTATGCTGTTTCTATGGTTATAGCATGTGTAAACGATGCTGCAACCAATAATCCTAATGGATTTTATAATGAAATTAACCGTTTTGGAGCTTGTTTTACAACGGAAGATATGGTAGAAGGAACAAAAGCTTTTGTAGAAAAAAGAAAACCTGTGTTTAAAGGAAAATAATTTATATCTTCAACCAAAATTTATTATTTCATGCGGGCAAAATTTATCCGTAACTTATTGGTATTATCTATTATTGTGGCTACAGCTTCAACTGTTTCAGCACAAGATGCCTCAAGAATTTATGTTGAACCTACCGGATTTTCAATAGGCACAAATTTTGGTATGACTGATTTGTGGGGCGATGTAGGTACAAAATCACCAATATCACGCTATATAGCAGGTAATGGTTTCGAGAAAGTATGCTTTATGGGTGGGCTTTTTGGTAGATACGTTATTCATCCTTGTTTAGATTTGCGTTTACAATTAAATTGGGGTGCTTTGTATGCCAATGATAATTGGAACAAGGATTTAGTAAGTGGCAGTTCCTCATTTGCAATTGGTAACGATGCATACCAAAGAAACCTAAGAAATCAAGATATTAAAGATTATATGTTCGAAGGTCTTTTTATGTTTGAGTTTATGCCTTTTCGCATGAACCCCGAAAGCCACTCAGCACATAGAAAACGACAATTATTTATTGGTGCAGGTATTGGTGGTTTTTATTTTACTCCATACAGCACTATAGGTACTAGTACTCATTGGGAGGCAATTTATGACCTACATTTAGAAGGACAAGGCTGGGGAACAGGATACCCAAAACAATATTCTCTTTGGCAGCCGTGTGTGCCTTTAGTAATAGGCTGGCGATGGGATCTTAGCAAACATACAAATATAGGCATTGAATATATGTATCGTTTTACCTTTTTTGATTATTTGGATGGTGTAAGCAATCAATATATTGATTCTTCGCAATTCAGAAAACATTTATCGCCTAAAAATGCTTTGCTTGCATACGAAATTTCTGACAAAACAGGTAATTTAAGTAATGGGAAACCGTCCGGTTATACCAATCAAGTTGGAAATTTAAGAGGTACTCCTACAAATAATGATGCTTATTCAACGATTACAGTTACTTTTTATTACAAAATAAATGGTAGAAAAAGAGAATGGTGGAAATAGAAAAATAGATTTATTTTCAATAGACATAAAAAAACCTCGAAAATTTCGAGGTTTTTTTATGTCTATTATTTGCACTTATCACTTAATTTGTTTTTTCTAATTAAACGATTTAGTTCCTTTATAGGGTCTTTAAACTCAGATTTCAAACCGCAATCACAAATACTTATAAGCGGGTCGGTATCAATAAGCATAGACATTAATTCAGCTTGGGTAGGTACTTGCGGCAAATTTGCATATTCAGTATAGTTCATTTTTAGAAATGCTACATTTTTACTAATTCCTCTGTTATCAAGCAAATAATTTTTATGCAGTTTCGTAGGGAGTATATTTTCTCCTTTTACTTTAATATCATGAGGGTCAGGATAGCTTACAATACTTTTTTTATCCGCGGATAATATTATCGGAACTAAATTATTATAGTCTTTTTTTGTTTTATATACAATAACATGCGGGCCAACCATCTTCACATTTTGAGCTTCTGCCTGCATAGGTTTATTGATTACACAAACAAAAATAGCACATAGTAAGGCAAATCGTTTGTTTACTTTTTTAATTTTCTTTTGAGTATTCATTTTATGTAGTTTATAAAAAATAATAAAATACGTTTTGCTAGTAAAAAACAGCATTCCACATATACGGAATGCTGTTTTAGTTTTTATTAATATCGATTTAAATCAATTATTTTTTTACTACAAATTTATCTCTTAATATACCTGCTTCTGTATTTATTTCAACAAAATACATGCCATCAGCAAAATCACTAACTGATATTTCATTTATACCATTGTTTATTATATTTTTATTATAAACAATGCGTCCTTGTATGTCCATGATATTAATATTAGTAGCAATTGTATTGGTATTTGTCAAATCAATTGAAACGAAATTCTTGGCCGGATTAGGATAAATACGTCCAGCAGACAAATCAACATTTTGTAGATTCAGAGTACTTGTAGTACGTGTAATATTGCCTATTTTGAATAAATAGGTACCAATATTTCCTGCAAAAGCCGGTGAACAATGAAATATAACCGTACCACCGGCTAAGCTACCCAAATGTATAACACCCGGCATTACATCGTTATATACACTAGACCATGTTGTACCACCATCGGTAGAGTAAGACCAAACAGCATCTACAGTATAAGTAAGCCCATCGTCTGTGCTTACAATATCGTTTACTCTAGCTGTAATGTCATAATTATATCCGGCAGGTAATACAACTTTATAGTAATCTTGGTCTGTACCAATATGAAAATTTGAACCCGGAGTACCTGTATGAGATGAACCTGAAACCCATGTTAATGTAGAGCTAAGGTTGTAGGCAGTACCTGCAGTATTATTAACCTCATAAATATCCGGAGTAGGTGCAGGTGCAGTTACAGTTACATATATAGGGTTAGAATAATAATCTGCACCACATAAATACCAGCCTGTGCCATCGTTAAATTCAACTGCCAGTAAATAAGTACCTGGTGCTGCAGTAATACTTGATGTGGAAAAGGTTAATAAACTTGAAAACATGAATCCTGACGCTAATGAAAGCCCTGTCATAGTTTGTATATTCGAATTAAAACTACCATCTAAATTATATAATGATAAATCTAAACTGCCGATAAATGTTGAAGATCCATAATTACCTACATTTAAAGTTACAGAAGCCGGACTGCCAAGTACAAATGGTGCTGGTGACATAGCGGCTGCTAACTCCAAATAATTATGGTTAACTACATTCATAGGTTCAAAATTGTAATAGGGCGGGTTGTCGGGTACAGCTACCCAACTACCACCTGTAGGGCGGTAAAATATGCCAATAGAATAAGCACCCGGTAACATAGCTAATAAACCCGATGCAGCAGAAAAAGTAAGTGTACCGGTAGAATAGGATGAAGGCAAACTTGTACCCATAACCGAATCTATCATGGTTATAAATGTACCTGTTGCAGAGTCGAAAGCTGCAGCACAAAAATCGCCTGTAAAAGTTGATGTTCCTGTATTATAAACATTGCTAAGTATTGTAAATGCAGCACCGTAATTGATTACAGACGCAGAAAAATAAACATAATCATATAAAGCTAAGCTTGGAGTTGTAGTAGTAGTTACTGGCTTAACACCAAAAATTGCTTGTTGACCACTATTAAAGCCGCCTGCACCGCCACCAATACCTAAGGTACCCGGATTTAATGCATCTATTGCAAAATAACCATCATCTGAACCATCCCAACCCCAGTTTACATGAAAATTATTTGAAACATCATATCCGTCAAACACGAAACAATGTCCCCCTGATGTGCCATGACCATCATAAATTATCGGATGACCGGCATCTAAATCGGCTTCAAGCATACTTATCCAAGTACCATCACTATACGATGCTCTATTTTCGCCATGCATAGATGGGTCGTAATTAAAATAGGTTTTTAATGCATATTCTGCATTATTGGTAACCGGACAACCATGAATAATAACATAAGCACCACTGCCCCCTGTAGAAGCCGGACCATAATTCATATCAACAGCTACACCTACATGGTATAATAAAGTTGCAACAGATGGATTGGTACTCGTAACTTCATTGGGCATTGCAGTCCAGTTATAGGTAGTACTGCCAAAATCGGCAGATAAAGTACCATAAGAAGAGGTAGAATAAGAATGCATCCCAACACCATTAGCAGGCCAATTCCAAAATTTCATAACTTGTGCTGTTGCTGTAGCCACACAACCTGTAACTGTTCTATCACCTGCACTATAATCATACGGGCAGTCATAGTTATAGTAGGGCGACTGATTCCATATTGTTGTCAAAAGTGGACTAACGGAGGTCGTTCTGGCAGCATTTTTATCTTTAGTATTATTAAATAGATTGGTCCACTTAGCGGTAATATCGCTTGTAGCAGCTATTTGATTCTTTATTACAAAATCTATTTGATTACCATAATTTTCTAACCATCCCGATACGTTGGTTGGTAAATTATCAAATTTAAAACCTCTTTCTTTTGAATAACCTAATATAGGTAACACTGCATCATCGGCAGCTACTAATACAAAGCATTTTTGATTGCCAAATACATAAAATAATGCATTAGGATTACCATAAGTATAAACCAATGATATATCGTTTTGTGTAGTTAGGTTGGCAACTCCTTTTTGTAAAAGGCAATTAAAACCTACTGTTTTTGCTGTATTTACAGGTACAGCTTTGCCATACGTAGTAGCAGCAAGTACTAAAAAGGAGAAAAGTAGTGTAATTTTCTTCATAAAATTATTTTTTGAATTGCAAAAATAAGTGCATTTTTTTAGAATACAAATTAATTAACATTATGCCTTCATTAACTTTATAAGAAACCGAAATAATATTTATTGTGCTATATCCTATGGTTTAACCCTATGCCATAATTACTTATATTAATTTCGTGCATTATTTGCACCCATTTACTATTATTGCGTAAATGCATAGTATATATAATATCATCAAGCATTAACCTGAATACCCCTTGTATTACAATAGACTTACCAATACCATTATATAAATCAGTGTTTTTAATGTCATTTTTGCCTTGTTGCAACAAGAATAACGAGCCCCCAATTAATACAACATCAATACCTGCATTTAATAAAAATTGTTGTTTATCTGCCAAGTATAATTTGTAGTACTGGTTAGGGTTCAGTTTCATAGTTGCTTCGGTATTTATATTATTTAGGCTTATGGCTGCAATTGTTGTATTTATTATACCGCAAGCAGCATTTGTAGCATTAAAATACCGCAATGCATTATTGTTATTACTCGTAAAATAACCGATACTACCTGTAGCTATGCTTGCAATACCCCATAGACCTAATGTTTTCATGCCTATTTTATCTGTTTTTATACGGTAAGCATTGTAGGTGTTAATGGTATCTTTAAATGAAATTACTTCCTGCCCAATAGCCTTTTGAATAAATAAAGATAAGGTAAATACAAAAAAAACATACTTATAGTTGAAACACATAATTATTTTTTTAAAACAAAGAGTAAATATTCTTATTTAATAGTATGAAAATTGTTTTTTATAAAAAACAGATTTATATTTGTTGGAATAAATATAAATATTATATCCATACACCACTATCTTTCAATAATTCTATTAATTCTGTTACTGCTATTTCGTGAGGAATATTCTTTTTAACCACTTCTTTGCCTTTATAAAGTGTTATTCTTCCTTGTCCGCTACCTACATAACCAAAATCTGCATCGGCCATTTCTCCCGGACCATTAACTATGCAACCCATAATTGCAATCTTAACTCCTTTTAAATGATGGGTTGCAGCACGTATTTTGCCGGTTGTTTCTTGAAGGTCAAATAAGGTACGCCCACAACTTGGACAACTTATATATTCTGTTTTGCTTATGCGTGTGCGAGTAGCTTGCAGAATAGAAAAAGCAGTATTGTTTAAAAACTGTGTATAGTTTGTTACAGGCATATAAGTTCTGCCACTTACTTGTGTATTCTGTAATTCCACACCTTTATTACTAAACCAAATACCATCGCCAAAGCCATCTAACAATAAACCACCAGTAACCGTAGATAAATCAATTAATTGCTCATCAACAGTAGGTTTCAGGCTTTCTATATTTAAAATTACAGGATATGTAATTTCTTCATTCATTAATTTACAAATAATAGCACGAACATCACACATTGCAGCATGTGCGTTACTTATTATCAAAATAACATTTTTATCTTTCTTTATGTAATCTACAATTTGCTGCCAGTCATCCTTATTTGAAAGTAGTAAAAAAAGAGTTCCCTCAATTTTATTTCTATTTAATTGATAGGATGAGAAATTTAATAAAGGCAGGTAACTTGTTTTATCTTTTAGTGTTAACCACGTATTGTAATTTACTATTATTTTTAGTGTGCCGGGTAGCTTAAAATTTAATATAGTATTGCCTGTATATATAAAATCGGCTGCGGCATCGCTAATAGCCCATTTGTCGCTAATAGAATTATAACTATAGCCTATTGAATTTAAGTCATCGGGTGTAATTAATTCTTTATTATTTAATTCTGCAATAACTACAGGCACAGAATGAATACCCGTATTTTCTATAGTGTTTGTTTCTCTGCGTTTATAATGAAAAGGATTATAAGGTAATACTATTTTATCGCCGTGTAATGCATTATCCTGTTGTCTATTTGTATATCGTGCTACAATATCTTTACATACCGGTATTTCAAATTCGGGGTCTTCGGTAAGCGATACCCTAATAGTATCACCAATGCCATCTTCTAATAAGGAACAAATACCTATTGCACTTTTTATTCTGCCGTCTTCACCATCTCCTGCCTCTGTAACCCCTAAATGTAAAGGATAACATTCACCAAATTCTTCGTCCATTTTGCTTATCAGTAACCTATATGCTTGTACCATTACCAGCGGATTACTGGATTTCATACTCAAAATTATTTCATGATAATTTTCATTTCTGGCAATTCTCAAAAATTCCATAGCACTTTCTACCATGCCCATTGGGGTATCACCGTATCTGCTCATTATCCGGTCGCTAAGCGAGCCATGATTAGTACCAATACGCATTGCAGTACCATAGGTTTTGCAAATTCGTACCAAAGGCGTAAACCGTTCTGTTATTCGTTCTATTTCTGCATTATATTCACTGTCGTTATAATCTAATAAATCAAATCGTTTTTTATCAACATAGTTACCCGGGTTTATTCTTACTTTTTCTACAATTCTTGCTGCAATTTCAGCGGCATTTGGTGTAAAATGTATATCTGCAATAATGGGAATAGAATAGCCCATTTTACTTAATTTATTCTTAATGTGTAATAAATTTTCAGCTTCATTTTTGCTTGGTGCTGTTATGCGAATAAGTTCGGCACCTGCATTAATACATCTTATACTTTGGGCAACAGTGGCGTCTGTGTCCATAGTATTTGTAGTAGTCATTGTTTGTATGCGTATCGGGTTATTATTGCCTAAAAGCAGGTTACCAATTTTTACTTCTCTGGTAGATAAACGTTTGTAAGAAGTAAGAGATTCACAGTAATATTGCAGCATATATGTATTTCTGCAAGCAAAGTTAACCCAAATGAAGCCATAATTCCCAAATAAAAGGTAAATTTCGGTTAAATGATTACCCTAATGTTTGTGTTTTTCAACTAAACAATAGTATTTTAGCAGAATTCTAATTGATGTAAATGGAGTACGAGATAAAACAATCTGGTAAATTTAAGTATGTCGAAGAAGGTAATGGTGAACCATTAGTTCTATTACACGGACTGTTTGGGGCATTAAGTAACTTTAAAGACTTAGTTGATTATTTTAAAAACACACATAAGGTAATAATACCATTATTACCACTGTTCGATTTATCCCTTATTGATACATCTGTATCGGGTTTAATGAAGTATGTACAGAAATTTATAGAACAACAACAACTTACAGATATACATCTATTAGGTAATTCTTTGGGTGGGCATGTAGGGTTGGTCTATACTTTAAAAAACCAGGAAAGGGTAAAAACTGTTACTTTAACCGGTAGTTCGGGCTTATTTGAGAACGGCATGGGCGAAACCTACCCTAAAAGGGGTAATTACGACTATATTCGTAAAAAAACAGAACTTACATTTTACGACCCTATGGTTGCTACAAAAGAACTTGTAGATGAGGTCTTCGGCATTGTTAATAACCGGATGAAGGCTTTAAAGATTATTACTTTGGCAAGGTCTGCCATTAAGCATAATCTTGGAAACGAATTACAAGATATTAAAAAGCCTACTTGCCTAATATGGGGTAGAAATGACACTATTACACCACCAATGGTAGCCGAAGAATTTCAAAAATTACTTCCTAATTCCGAATTGCACTGGATAGATAAATGTGGACATGCACCAATGATGGAGGTGCCGGACGAATTTAATAAAGTATTATCGGTCTTTTTAGCAAAACATAAAATTTAGATTTTGTAAAACATCCTCATAAATTTATGCTTTCATTTTTTTTCTAATAAAAAACAGGACTTTTCATTAATATAGTAGTGATATTTTTATAAAAAATCGGGTAAAATTATATAACAGATATGAGTTTAAAACATTTAATTTCAAATTTTGTTCCGATACTTAAACCTACTGATACCGGCGAAGAGGCATTGGTAATAATGGATGACAATAATCTGAATCAATTACCTTTAGTAATAGATAATGATTATTTAGCATTGGTGCAAGAAAATGATATTAATGATTGGCTTACACCCGAACATCCTTTATCGGCAGCAGATTTTTTAAAGTTTAAACCAATTGCCCAACTATCTGCACATCCTTTCGAGGCATTGCGAATTTTTCATCAGCTTGATTTATCTGTATTACCCGTTTTAGATGATGAACAAAAATATATTGGAGCTATCACAAAGGATACTTTATTAGCCTTTATTGCCGAAAGCAGTGGCATGGATAATCCCGGAGGTATATTGGTTATTGAAGTGCTACCTAAAAATTATACCCTCTATGATGTAGCCCGAATTTGCGAAAGTGAAGATGCACTTATTACACATTCCATACTCTATACCAATGCACAAGGCAATATGGAGCTTACACTTAAACTAAACCGCATGATGTTAGATGGCGTTGTTGCATCTCTGGAACGACATAAATATGTAGTAAAAGAAGTTTACGGTAAGCACCGCGATGACGATGACCTTGAAGACAATTACAACATGCTAATGACTTATTTAAATATATAATTTTTTTTGAGAATGGATTTGGTTTGATTTTGTATGTATGTTGCTATTTGTCTGAACCGTGATGTGCCTGATTTTCTTGAATTGTTTGATGCTCGTGGTTGTCTCGTACTGAAAAAAGTTTACACTTTTTTATCTTAGTCCTACTACGTGTTTACAAAACGCTCTATAAAAACATCAAAGTTGCAAACATGGACGAGTGAAGGATTAAATTAATGGTAAACTTATACTGAATTTAGTTCCTTTATGCAATTCACTATTAACTGAAATTTTTCCTCCAAGAGTTTCTACTTGTGTTTTAGTCATATATAAGCCGAGTCCCTTGCCTTCAACATCTACATTAAAACGTTGATATAAACCGAACAATTTTTTTTCATATCTCTTAGTATCTATACCAATTCCATTATCTTCAACTGATAGCATAAGTATGTCATTCTGTTTTTGAGCTACAATAGTTATTTCAGGTCTGCGTTCTAAAGATTTATACTTTATGGCATTATTAATTAAATTATATAATATACTTTCAAAGTAACCTTTTATGGTATATAAACACAAGGCTTCATCAGAAATTTGAGTTTTAATAACAGTTTGCGATTCCTCAATTTGGTTTTGAAGGGTTCCAATAATGCTTTGTATTATTTCTGTTATTTCAACCATTACCTTTTTTTCATTAATTGCACTTCTTGTTGCTAAGATAGTGTTTAGGTCTAAAATTACCTCATCCATTTTTTTTGTTGCACTATGTATAAAATCCAAACAGCTTTCTTTGTCAACAATATTTGTATCAGGCATTTTAAATATTTCTGCCATTCCTAATATATTTGCTACTGGTGCTCTTAAATTATGAGAAACAATATAGTTGAATTGCATTAATTCATTATATTTATCATTTAAGGCTTTAGCTAATTCTCTTTCATATTCCTTTTTTTCTGTGATAATATTTCTTATAGATAAATATTGTATAATTTCATTTTTATCATTTAAGATAGGAGAAATTACAGTATCTACCCAATAAAAACTATCATCTTTTGCCTTATTTTTTATCTCTCCTCTCCAAATTTTTCCACTTTTAATGGTTGTCCATAAATCAATAAATAATTCTTTACTATGATAACCTGAATTTACAATCCGATGGTCTTTGCCTACCAATTCATCTATAGAATATTTAGAATAATGGCTGAATAAATCATTTGCAAAAATAATTTTACCTGATTTGTCTGTAATAGATACAATGGAACAAGCATTTATTGATTTTTGATATGATAAAAAAGTATTTACTATGGGAGCTGTTTCTTTTATTGCTGTAATATCTTCTATATATCCTTCTATTTGTGTAACGACACCATGGGCATCATAGACTCCGTTGGCAATTTCCCGAACCCATTTTATTCTACCATATTTACATATAATCCTATATTCAATATTCCATGGTAATCTATGAGAAAGATTATATTGTATTTTATCAAGTAACCAAGTACTATCTTCAAAATAAACCAATGTTTTATATGAATTATGTTTATTCGAAATAATTTCTTCTTGAGCGAATTCTGTTAATTCGTAACATCCTTTTGAAACTTCAAGTATGGTTTTTTCTTCATTGTTTAAGTAACTAAAAAACATTCCTGGAAGGCTGTTTCTTAAATTTATGGTTAAATTTGAATTAATAAAATGTAAATTATTCATATAGTAATTTTAAGTAAAAATCAATAGATTTTGTATTGAAACAAAAATATTGTTTAATTTGTAAAAATTATGTAAAATTTTTGCACTGCAATTATACATTGCGAATTTTCGGTATGAAATTCAGTAGTATAAACGTGGCTGTCCTCTTATATATTCAGTGATGTGTTCCCGTGTTTTTGTTACAAACAAAACGAATAGTACCTGTTTTACAATTCAATACATACATTTTTGGGTTCTGTAAAAAAGCGAAGGGCGTCCCAGCCACCTTCGCGGCCTACGCCTGAGTTTTTAAAACCTCCAAAGGGTGTGCGTAGGTCTCTTAGTAGCCAACAATTTATCCAGATAATGCCACTTTGCACTGTGGCTGCTATTCTATTTGCTTTCGTAATATCTTGGGTCCATATCGAGGCAGATAGGCCATAATCGCTGTAGTTGGCAAGCATTAGGGCTTCTTCTTCATTTACAAAAGATTGTAAGGTAACAACCGGTCCAAATATTTCTTCTGTATTGGTTCTACAGTCGGGGCCCAAACCTTCAATTAGGGTAGGCTCTATAAAATATCCGTTTTCGCACCTGCCTGTAAGTTGTATTGCTTTACCACCCAATAGAATTTTACCGCCTTCTTGTTGGGCAAGTTCTATGCAGGCTAGTATTTTTTCGTAATGTAGTTTACTTACCACCGCTCCCTGTTTGCTGTTATCGTCTAATGGGTCGCCAACAGTAAGTTTTTTTGCTCGGGCTATAAATTCAGTTTTAAATTTCTCGTATATACTTTCTTCTATCAATATTCTAGAACCGCAAAGGCATATTTGCCCTTGGTTACTAAAGGAAGATTGCAAGGTGGTACGCATCATTTTATCCCAGTCGCAATCTGCAAAAATAATATTCGGGTTTTTGCCGCCTAATTCCAAAGACATCTTTTTAAACATAGGTGCAGCAACAGCAGCAATTTCTCTGCCTGCTCTGGTACTACCCGTAAAGGAAATGGCTTTTATATCTTTATGGCTCACTATTACCGACCCACAATTTTGCCCTGTACCGTGTACTATATTTAATACACCCGCAGGCAAGCCCGCCTTGCGACATATATGACTTAACAGATAAGCAGTGGCAGGGGTTACTTCGCTTGGTTTTGCTATCACACAATTACCGGCAGCCAGTGCAGGTGCTATTTTCCAGGTAAATAAGTATAGTGGTAGATTCCATGGCGAAATGCAACCAACTACGCCTATAGGTTGGCGAAGAGTATAGTTTATTGCTTTGTCTTCCATATTATGCGCTTCTGTGCTGAAATGCATAATACCGGTAGCAAAAAAGCGAAAATTGGCTGACGCTCTTGGTATATCTACCCTTTTGCTTAGCCATAAAGGTTTGCCGTTATCATTGGTTTCTACAATCGCCAAGGCATCAATATTTTCGTCTATAAGTTCGGCAATCTTATTCAGTATTTTAAAACGGTCTTCAAGAGAGGTAGTACTCCAAAGAGGAAAAGCTGCTTTAGCAGCACCTATTGCTTCTAATACATCTTTTGTGTTGCTGTCGGGTATTTGGCAATATACCATACCTGTGGCAGGGTTTATGTTATCCAAATAATTACCATCTATTGGTGCTTGCAGACTGCCCCCTATATAATTAGCTAATTTTGCCGGTATAGATAAATTCATTCGTTAGATATTGAAAAAGTAAAGGTAACAAAATAAAGTCCATCCATATTATAGTATGTTCAGTACTAATTCTTTTGCTTTTTCAAGTTCGTCTTTCATGTTTATTACTATTTGTTGTATTTCTGCATGATTTGCCTTAGAACCTAAAGTATTTACTTCTCTACCTATTTCTTGTAAAATAAAATTTAGCTTTCTGCCAATCGCATTATCATTTACAATAATTGATTCATGAAAATAATGGCAGTGTTGTTTCAATCGTGTTTTTTCTTCGGTAAAATCTAAACGTTCCAAATAATAAATCATTTCTTGCTCAAACCTATTCGCATCTACTTTGTCTTTCCCTACCATATCTGCAAGCCATTGTCCTAGCTTTGTTCTTATACGTTCCATACGTTCACCCTCTAGCAATATTACTTTTTCCATATATTGCTCTATATTGGTTATGCGTAAGGTAATATCTTTAAGCATAGCAGCCCCTTCGTGCAAGCGATGTTCCATAAGCTGATTAGCAGCTATATTTATTATATTCTTTATACTTTCCCAGTCTTCTTCGCTTACCATATCTTGGTCAGGAGCTACAACTTCGGGCATACGCATTAAAGTAGAAATTACATTATCTTGCGTTATTCCTATCTTATCGGCTATTTGTTTCATGCCTTCATAATAAAAAAGAGCTAAGTCTGTATTTACAACCATTGGCTTGCCCGAACCTTGTTGTTTTACAATAACCGTAAGGTCAATATTGCCTCTTAGCAATATCCCGTTAAGTATATTTCTTATGTCTAATTCATAAGAACGCAAAATTGGCGGCAATTTCGTCATTACTTCAAATTGCTTACCATTAAGTGCTTTTAATTCTACTATTACCAGACGACCATTTACCATGCTTTCTGCCCGTCCAAAACCTGTCATTGAATACAACATAATTAACCATTTAGATACTTAATAACAAACGTAAGACATTGTACATAACTTATTGTTTGTTTTTATAGAAAATAGTTGTAAAATCGTGATAAAAAATAATTATTAGGCAAAATAAGGAATGAAATGAATTATTTTTGGCAATTATTACGAATATTCATGCGATTTATCTCTCTGTTTTTATTTCTTATTTTATCTTTTAATCTGCAGGCACAACAACCTGCGGTAAAGGCAGAGAATTTGCCGTCTCGGTCTCAATTAGAAGAAAATAGAAAAGAGATTCTTAAAGCAATTGCCGAAACACAGAAAGAACTGGATGCTATAAAACAAGATAAAAATGCAAGTTTAAGCCAATTAAGTGCATTACAACAAAAATTGGCAAATAGACAGAGACTTATAACTAATATAAACCAAGAAATAGGTAATATAGATAATTCCATACAAATTTCATCTATAGAGGTTGGTAATCTTAAAGGTTTATTAGAACAATATAGAATAAGATATGCCCAATCTATACGTTATGCTTATGAAAGTAGAAGTAGTTATGATATGATGGCTTTCCTTTTCTCGTCTTACGATTTTAATGATGCAGTAAGAAGAATGAAGTATTTGCAAAAATTCAGAGATTTCAGAAAGCAGCAAGTTGATTTAATCAGGCAAACACAAACCAAGTTACAAGATAAGATTGGAGCTTTAAATGTTGAGAAAACTCAAAAAGATGAATTATTAAATTCTCAAATACAACAGAAGCAAGTATTGGTAAAGGAAACTGATGAAACAAATCAGGTGGTAACAAAACTGAAAGGCAAAGAGGGTGAGTTGATGAAAGAAATAGTAAAGAAAAGGATTGTAGCCAATAGAATAAATGAAGCTATTAAATTAGTTATAGAACGCGAAATGCAACTAGCACGCGAAAAAGCGGAAGCGGAGGAGAAAAAAAGATTGGCGGCAGCTGCCAAAGCAAATCCAAACGTAAAAGAGCCTGTAAAAGTACCGGGTAAAAATCCTGCTGAAGTTGTTAGTCCTTCAAAAACACCGATACCTAAAACACCCAAGCCGGCAAAAACAGAAATAGAACAACCGTTGCTGCTTACACCGTCCGATTTAGCATTATCTACTAATTTTGAAGGTAATAAAGGAAAACTTTACTGGCCGGTTGAAAAAGGATTTATTTCCGACCATTTTGGTACACACCCGCACCCCCTGGCAGAAAAAGTAATGATTGACAACCCGGGTATAGATATACGCACAGCCGACAATGCAACCGTAAGAGCAGTATTTGAAGGCACCGTAAGTAGCGTTTTTTCTACTGTGGGCAGTAATCAGGTAGTAATAGTGCAACATGGAAATTATTTTACGGTTTATAATGGATTAGCAACCGTAAACGTAAAAAAAGACCAACATGTATCTACTAAAGAAATAATAGGTGTTGTTGCTGCTAATGATGAAGGTGTGCCTACCATAAATTTCCAGATATGGAAGGCCGGAACTAAAAAGTCTCAAATAAAATTAAATCCCGAGCAGTGGGTAAGCAAAATAAAGTGATTTGATTAGTATATGATGCGTTTTTTATTTATTTCTTTACTGCTCTTGTTTTCCTTGTCTTCAATGTCTCAGCAAGGTAAGCCTACTGTGGAAACAAGGGCGAAATTAGAGAATGAACGCAAAGAACTACTCGCTGATATTGCAGAGACTCAAAAAGAACTCACAGCAATACGAGACGATAAAAATGTATCCATCAATCAATTACAAGCATTGCAGCACCAAGTTGCCGACAGGCATAAATTAAAGGAAAACATTAATGAAGAGGTTGATGATATAGGTAGTTCTATAGCAGCCTATAAAAGTGAAATAAATTTTTTAGTTCAGAAAATTGAAAATTATAAGCTTATATATGCAAGGTCTATCAGGTATTCTTATGAAAGCAGAGGTAATTTAAATATGTTCGCATACTTGTTTTGTGCCAACGACTTTAATGATGCTATGCGAAGAATGAAATATGTAAAAAAACTAAGAGATTATCGCCAACAGCAAGTAGAAAAAATAAAAGCAACTGAAGAAGAATTAAATAAAACCTTAACTACCTTAAAAAGTGAGCGTATAAACAGAGAGAAACTGCTTATTTTAAATAATTCGCAAAGCAAAATACTTTTGCAAGAAACAAAAGAAGCAGAAGAATTAGTGCAGAAAATTAAAGAGAAAGAAAAACAATTAATAGCAGAACTTGATAAAAAGAAAAAAGCAGAAAAGAAAATAAGTGATGCTATAAATGAGATTATTATAAGCAAAATGAAAACCGTTGAAGACAGTGCTGCCCATAACAGCAATTCTAAATTTGTCTTTAATCCATTAGTACCAACAAAAACACCCGGTATTCAGCCCAATCTTTATATGACTCCAAGTGACATGGCATCTGCTACCAACTTCGAGAAAAGTAAAGGCAAATTAATCTATCCAATTTCTCAAGGAATTATAAGTTGCCATTTCGGAAATTATCGTGTAGGTAATATAGAATATTATAATAATGGTATAGATATACAAACCTATACAAATGGCACAGTAACAGCAGTATTTGACGGTACTGTAAGTAGTGTTGTAAATATGGACGGTAAATTAATTGTATTAATACAACATGGTAATTATTTTACAGTATATAATAATCTATTTAATGCATTAGTTTCTCCTGGCGATAAGGTTCGCAAAATGCAACCGATAGGTATTGTAGCAAATAATGAAGAGGGTAAACCTACTCTTAATTTTCAAATATGGCGGTCGGCAGGCAGCAAAATGCAAACGATGCAGTTAAACCCTGAACAATGGGTAGGTAGGGCAGAATAAACTTTTTACAATTAGATTTTTCTAAGCCGCAGTAGGTACTAATTTTAATGTCCAATCGTATAATGAATCGTATTGCTCGTCTATTAAATCATGTGGCAAAGTTAAAGGTTCGTATTTTGTAGTAATAAAAACAGTATGCATGCCCATTCTTTTTCCAAATTCCATATCACTAAGGCTATTGCCAATCATTATACTTCGTTTAAAATCAATATTGGGGAAATCAGCTTTTGCCTGCATTGCCATGCCGGTATTGGGTTTGCGATTTTGGTCTGTATCCAATAGGGCAGTGCAATTATATATCCGATCAATTTTAGCACCTTGTAAACTAACTGACTGTAAAATATTACTATTTATATCTCTAAGGTCATTTAAGGTCATGATGCCCTTTTCTACACCGCGCTGATTAGTAACAATTACTATTAAACCGAATTTATTACTGAGTATTTTTAAAGCATCAACTGCACCTTCAAGAAAGTTAAATTCATTCCAATTAGTAATATAACTCCCCACACATTCTTCATTAATAACACCATCTCTGTCTAAAAACAGTGTCCAAGTTTTGTCTATTCCATTACTATTTTCCACAAAATTCATATTATATAGTATTAAATAATTCTCTTTCAACTAATTCACAAACAATGTGCCCTATCATAATATGAGACTCCTGTATTCTGGGAGTATCTTTACTGGGTACATTAATTAAATAGGTGCAATGGTCTTTTAATTTTCCACCGGTTTCACCAGTAAAACATACAGTAATCATGCCAATAGTAGTAGCTTGTTCCATAGCTTTAATAATATTAACAGAATTGCCCGATGTACTTAATCCTATCAACACATCCCCCGGCTTACCCATTCCTTTCACCATACGACTATAGACGACATCGAAGCTGTAATCGTTAGCAACTGCAGTTAAATAAGAAGTATTACAATGTAATGCTTCTGATGGCAGTGGGTCTCTGTCGGTATAAAATCTACCGCTAAATTCAGCCGCCAAGTGTTGAGCATCGGCCGCACTGCCGCCATTGCCGCAAAACAGTACTTTATTGCCATTGGCAAATGCTTGGGCAACTGCTTTAGTAACTTGCTCTATTTTTAATAATAAAGTTTCGTTTGCTACTATTTGTTGCTTTACATCAACAGAGGATTGAATAATATTTTTTATTTTTCGTTGCATTTCAGGGACAAAATTAAACTATTGGGTTTAAAAGTAGAATTAAACCGGAAAATGCTTATTAATTATGTATAAAATTAATTTATTTAACAAAATTTTATTAAGGTAATTGAAGTATCGAAATATTTCTAATTTCATCTACGGTAAGCCCTGTTAAATCAGCAATATCAAGGATAGTCATTCCTTTTTTTAGGCACTTTTTAGCCATTTCAATTTGTTTCTCTTTTGCTTTTTCATCAGCATATTTTTCCTTGTTTGCTTCTCCTATTTCAATCCCCTCTTCAATTCCTTCTTGTTTAGCGGTTTTAATCTTCGAGATATTATCTCTGTATGCCTTTAAACCGGCAAAGTATGCAGCCTGTGCTTCCTCGCTCATT
>CAIWXG010000346.1 GCA_903916555.1 uncultured Bacteroidota bacterium | reverse complement strand
CTTTTGCACAAGATTATTTTCACTTGGTACTTATAGGGCTTACAAGTGTAGGTATCTTATTAGTTTTTGCAGGCTTAGTAATGATTTTTTAGACTTACTAATAATTGTATTCCAATAAAAAAAGAATTTATTACTATCTGCCGAAATTTGGCAATCCACCTGAGAACAATAAATTTTCATATTTATAGACAGCCTATATACGCTTAAAATTGATGTTACCCGTATGTGTTTGCTTCTGAAGAAATATCGGGATTTATAACCCATTTCGCAATCCACATTGTATGGAAAATGTGTTGTACACAGAAAATCATCTACGATACTGATATTATTGTAAAGGTTGAGGATGGTATTGCAATGACAAAAAAAAACAGGTATCATCCAAGAGGTACTGATTTTAGGGTTTTTCCAACTATAGCGGAAAACTGCAAGTAAGGTGATGGGAGAAACGAGAATATGATTTTTTCAGGGTATAACCTGAAAATAAATATTAAATTTAAGGCTATAACCTGAAAAAATATTTGTATTTTTCAGGTTATAGCCTTAAATTTGCATCAATATTATAAAATTTACAGTCTTATGGATGTTCAAAAACAAAAACTACTAATTGAACAAATGGACAAGAAATTGTCAATAATGATGCCATTGGAAAAAAACATCATTCCACAAAAAGGATGGGTATATTCCATCCGAACAGTTCTAAAAATGTCTCTACGTCAGTTGGGAAAGAAGCTAAAAATTTCTCCGCAAAGCGTAAAGGAAATAGAAGAAAGGGAATCCAACGGAGCAATCACAATTAAGTCGTTGAAAGAAGTTGCAAATGCTCTTGAAATGAAACTTATTTATGGTTTCATACCAAAAAACGGCAGCATAGAAAAGATGATAGAGAACCGAGCTAACGAAATAGCTCGTGCTATTGTATTGCGAACATCTAACACAATGAAACTTGAAGACCAGGAAAATACAGAGGAGCAAATAAATAAGGCAATAAAAAGCAAAGCTGAAGAATTGAAAAGTAAAATGCCAAAATATTTATGGGATTAGAAATTGAATATATTGAAGGGCAGACACCTCTTGATGAAGATGAGAAAGAAGGATTGATGATACCGACAATAACCACACGAAGCGAACTTGATGAATTTGAGCAACTGAATATTGAAAAGGCTATACGGAATCAAACAATATTCATCATTACCTAAAAGTTCTGTTATTTTCAATAATAGTAGTTGCTTCTGTTTGGGTATAAAATGAAAAATTTCTATACCTATCATGTACATCTATAATTTCAGCAATTGCATCTTTTACTAATTGTTGGTTTTCCCATGTGTTTATTTCTGCTAATACTGTTTCTAAGCAGCCTTTTTTATAGGCTATTTGCCCTATTACATGCACTAAAGTCCACCTTACTCGCTTAGTTTTGTCAAATTGTAATTCCTTTAACAATGGTAAAATATCTTGCGGGTGTGTTCTGCCTCTTAATTCAATTCCATGACATACCTCTCTTCTTATTTCTTTGTCGGTATGATGCAAATATTGTTTTGCCCATTGCAACATTGGCTCCGGGTTTTTCTCTCCTATCTTTTTTATAGAACCTATTACTGCATTTCTAACAGAATGATTTTTGTCAAATAGTCCGGTATCAAAAAAATGTTTTACTATTTCAAAATCTGTTTTACCTATCTCTCCGGCAGCATTTATGGTTGTTTGCCTTATTTTCGGCTCCTCATTTATTAAAAGCTTGTGCAATACGGCAATGCAATTATTTTGCAAATAGATGTCCCTATTATATATTTTACCTATAGCTAAGTACGCTGTTTTTCTTATATAAGTATCCTCATCGGCAAAATAGAGTAATATGTAATTTAGTAAATTTGCATTTAAATTATCGGTTATGTTATTTGTAATTTCTATTACAAGACTGTTTCTTTCTTCTTTTGGTAAATCATAAAATGCCATATATTTAGATTGCTATAACTTTTTTCATTAATAAATCTGTTTGCTCGTCATTGCCAAACAAAAACACATGCGACCCGAATATTTCGAAACCTAAGTGCAAATAAAATTTCAGTGCATTGGTATTATGTTCCCATACCCCAAGCCATAAGGTATTATAACCGGTTTCCATTGCATATTTTTCACTGTATTTTATAAAAGCAGCACCTATTTTTTTGCCTTTATATTCTTTTAATACATATATTCTTTCCAACTCTATGGGTATGGCTTCTAAAAGTTCTGTTGGTACGTAGCCTTTTCTAAGTTTTATATACCCGGCAATACAACCGTTATAATATGCAAAAAAGAAACTATTTTTATTATCTTCTAATTCAGATTGCAAGATAGAAGACTGCATATTATCTTCTAAATATTTATCAAGATTTTCTTTTGTGTTTACGTGTGCGTAACTATCACAAAAAGTTGTTATACTTAATTTTGTAAGTAATTCAACTTCTGTAATATCTGCTTTTCGTATAGTAATTAAATCTGTATTCATAAACTAAATAGATAAGTGCAATAAGTAGATAGTTAACAATGATAAACTTGACAATATTATAATTGTAAATTGCTTAAATAATTAATTAATATAAACGAATGCTTCAATTTAATTCAATTTTAGCTATGGCTTCTATCCTGTTTTTAACAGAATGTAGCCAAGCCCAAAACAAAGATACTATGCCCGAACACAAAAACAATCCTTACTACAGTCGTACTGCAAAAACGCATTTAAATGTAAACGATGACGAATGGAAAAAAATACTACCCAAAGATGTCTATAATATAGCCCGTTTAAAGGGTACAGAATACGCATTTACCGGCAAATATTATAAAACAAACGCAAAGGGAATGTATTACTGTGCTGTTTGTGGCAATGCGTTATTTAAATCGGATGCTAAGTTTGCGAGTAGTTGCGGATGGCCTAGTTTTTTTGAATCATTAGAACCAGGAATTGTAAAATACAAAGCAGACAATACGCATGGTATGGAACGGACAGAGGTACTTTGTGGTCGTTGCGACTCTCATTTAGGTCATGTTTTTGATGATGGACCAGCACCTACAAACCGCCGTTTTTGTATGAATTCTGGAGTATTGGAGTTTGAACCTGATGAAAATAAGTAGAAGGTGTAAAATTTATTTTATTTTTAATATAAAAACATCTACTTCTTTTTAGAAGTAGTGTTTTTAGTTGCACCTTTATTTATAAAGATATGTGTAAAATAAAGTTCGCTATTGGCACTTTTAGCAATACCAATTCCTGATAAATTATAATCGCCTTCAATATTTTTTTTATGTGCCGGGCTATGTAGCCAGCTATCTACAACATCGTTGGCTGTTTGCTGTCCATAAGCTACGTTTTCGGCCCAGCCATAAACCGGTTTTATTTTTTCTCGCAACAATGCCATTCTAGTATCAAAACCATCGTGCCCGAAAGGTACTTTTTCAGTAGCCATATCTATACTGTGCTTTTCTGCTGCTTTAGCTATTTGCTCATCCATTTCTAAAGCCTTCAACCCTTTATCTGTTCTATATTTATTAATATACTTTAAAATATCTTGAGACATAGCCGCATAAGAATTAGTACCTTTCTGTGCTGTAAGTGTATTAGTTGTAAAGAGCATTACGAATGCTACAACAATTTGTAAAAAGTGTTTTGTGTACATGTTTATTTTTATTACTAAAATCGTGCCTAAAATTCGGAATTAAAATTAAATAATTATCAACAAAACATTGATTTTTTATTACGCAGAATGTACTTTCATTCTATAAATCAACTATGCGGGCAGTAATACAAAGGGTTTCTTCAGCAAATGTAACGATAAATAACATCGTAAAATCTTCTATAGCAAACGGTTATATGATTCTTTTAGGCGTAGAAACAAACGATACTGTTGAAGATGCGGACTGGTTATGTAATAAAATTATACAATTACGAATTTTTAATGATGAAGCCGGATTAATGAATTTAGACATTAAAGCAGTTAATGGTAATATATTACTTATTAGTCAGTTTACATTATTTGCATCTTATAAAAAGGGTAATAGGCCGTCCTTTTTACAGGCAGCCCGCCCACAGGAAGCTATTCCGTTATATGAATATTGTATAAATTATCTTACACAAAAACTAAACAAACCAATAGCTACCGGCACTTTTGGTGCAGATATGCAAGTAGCATTAGTAAACGATGGGCCTGTTACTATTATAATGGATACTAAAAATAAGGAATAAGCTTTTGTGTACTATTATAAAATATAAATACATCTAATATTTAAAGGAATTAGATGCATTTATATAATTTAAAATATTTACTTTTATGTATTTATTACGGAAACATTTGAATTTTATTCATAATTAAATTTTTCACATCATTTAATGCTATTCTTTCCTGTACCATACTATCTCTATATCTAATAGTAACCGTTTGGTCGTCTTTGGTTTGGTGGTCTATAGTAATACAGAATGGCGTACCTAAAGCATCTTGACGACGGTATCGTTTTCCTATACTGTCTTTTTCTTCGTAGAAACACTTAAAATGGGGTTTACACTGGTTTATCAAGAATCTTGCAATTTCGGGTAGCCCGTCTTTTTTCGTTAATGGTAATATGGCAAGTTTAATAGGTGCAAGCATTGGTGGAAAACGCAACACGACCCTACTATCTTGTTTATCATCAGTACTTAAATCCTCTTCTTCATACGCTTCGCTTAATACCATCATAACCGTTCTATCTAAACCAATAGACGTTTCTATAACATAAGGTATATAATGTTGATTAATATCAGTATCGAAATAAGTCAATTTTTTGCCGCTGTATTCCTGATGGCTTTTCAGGTCGAAATCAGTTCGGCTATGCACGCCCTCTACTTCTTTAAAACCCATTGGGAAATCGTATTCAATATCGCAGGCGGCATCGGCATAGTGTGCCAATTTTACGTGGTCGTGAAAGCGGTATTTAGATGCTGCAATACCTAAGCTTAAATGCCATTTCATTCTTGCCTCTTTCCAAAACTCATACCATTCTTTTTGTGTGCCGGGACGTACAAAAAACTGCATTTCCATTTGTTCAAATTCCCTCATTCTAAAAATAAACCCTCTGGCTACAATTTCATTACGGAATGCTTTACCGGTTTGTGCTATCCCGAAGGGTATTTTCATTCGCCCGGACTTTTGTACATTTAGAAAGTTAACAAAAATACCTTGTGCCGTTTCGGGTCTTAGATAAATCACATTTGCCTCATCTGCAATAGAACCAATTTCGGTGGCAAACATAAGATTAAACTGGCGAACGTCGGTCCAATTACAAGTACTACTTACAGAGCAAGTAATATTTTTTTCTTCTATTAATTGTTTTAAACCGGTAAAATCATTGGCAGCCAATAATTTATCCATGGTAGCAAGTACTATTTCTGCATTTTCTTTAGTTAGTGTTTCTGCAAAACCCTCAATAAGATGGTCAACCCGGTAGCGTTTATGGCTATCTTTATTATCAATCATAGGGTCGCTAAAATTATCTATATGTCCGCTAGCCTTCCATACGGTTGGGTGCATAAATATAGATGCATCAATACCTACTATGTTGTCATACATTTGGGTCATGCTGCGCCACCAATAATCACGAATATTTTTTTTCAATTCTGCTCCATATTGTCCATAGTCATACACAGCACTTAGTCCTTCATAAATTTCGCTGCTTGGGAAAACAAAACCATATTCTTTAGAATGTCCTATAAGGTTTTGTAGTTTATTATCATTTGCCATAATGTTGGCAAAAATAAACAAATCCCCTCAACCTTTCATTTTATGATAATAATAAAATCTTTTTACTCTATGAAAAATCAAATACAAGACAAAGAATATATAAATTAATTTTTTTTAGCATTTTTTAGAAAAAAGTATTAGTTATATCAATAACTTTATTAAATTTGTTTTTTACTTTTCCTAATTCAAAAAGCTAAAATTTCTTATTTTATAAGTAATTAGTTTTATTTTTAATAATTGTTTTCAAAAGCACAAATGAATAAGAAGATACTCATTATAGAAACAGATGATATTGATTTTTTGCTTTTATCAAATCAATTATGTATTCTAAATTACCAACAGGATTCAATAATCAGATGCTTTTCAATGGCTGATGCACTGAAATTTTCTCCTGAATCGGTAAGCATTATTTTTGCCGGCATTCCCATAGATAACGAACCTATTGCTATTACTGCTCAGATACTTTATAATCATTTTGCACATATTCCTTTTTTGCTATTATCTAAAGAAGATAATTTTGAATATGCAGCAATGGCATTAAAAAATGGGGCACAAGACTTTATTATTAAAGGCACATTTGATGCCGAACAGCTTTTAAAGAAAATAACCTACTCTACACTAAGAAATGAATTAACCCAAAAAAACGAATTTAATTATACTGATTATAAAAAACATTTCGACCATAGCGTAATACCAATGTGGATTATTGACTTGGATACAATGCATTTTGTAGAGGTTAATAAAGCTGCAATAGATAAATATGAATACAGCAAAGAAGAATTTCTATCTATGACCATTTTGGATAT
>CAIWXG010000345.1 GCA_903916555.1 uncultured Bacteroidota bacterium | reverse complement strand
TTCTTTAGTAAAGACGAAATATTATCGCGTGCTTTTGCTTCCAATCCTACAAGTCCTTATTTGTTCGTATTAGGTATTGGTGCAGCAATGATGACTTCTTTTTATATGTTCCGTTTGTATTATCTTACTTTTACAGGGTCTTTTAGGGGTACACATGAGCAAGAACATCATTTACACGAAAGTCCTTTTGCTATGACTTTGCCTTTAATTCTACTTGCCATCTTATCTATTGTGGGTGGTTATATAGGCTTACCGGGTGTAATATCCGAGCATCATGCATTAGAATCCTTTTTAAGTACTGCAATAACCAATAGAAGTAAGTTCCATTTAGAAGAATCAACTGAGTGGATATTAATGACTGTATCTACTTTAGCTGCAGTATTTATGATACTATATGCCTATTTAGCAACTAAGAAACCAAATTTTGCCCCAACAAGCGGCTTGGCAAAATTGATGGAGAATAAATGGTATGTTGATGAAATTTATAATGCAATAATTGTAAAACCATTACAGTCAATTTCAGGTTTATTAGATACTTGGGCAGATAAAAAAGGTATTGACGGCATCGTGAATGGTGTTGGCAAAACAGTAAAATGGGGTGGCGACAGGTTGCGTGTTTTGCAAACAGGTCAAGTTGGTTTCTATATTTTTATTATGGTTATAGGAATGATAGCTTTGTTTTCTATAAGTTTTTTATTAGTGAAATAAAATTTTTTGTTCTTTGAAAAGTAAATATTTTATGATGTAACTCTATTTTCCGAGTACGCATATAATAAGTTAATTCTTGAAACAATCAATAATAGTATAACATTATTAATAAAAAAGCAGGATAATCAAACATATAAAAATATGTTTTTTGAATTTTGAATTTTGAATTTTGAATTTATATGATTTTAATATTTCTAATACTTATTCCGTTACTTACAGGTATTTTCTCTTTTGCATTAAAAGGAGATAATGCTAAAGTGCTGGCTATATTAAGCACTGTAGCTACATTAGGTGGTACTGCACATGTATGCTTTTTAAATTTTGGTATCCGTACTTTTATTATGCCATGGATACCGATATTGGGAACCCAATTTAGTTTAAGGGCCGATGGTATGAGCAGTATGCTTTGTTTGCTTACCGGCATAGTTACTTTAGTTGCTATACTTACAAATCTAAATAAGCCCGTTAAAAAATCGGGAGCTTTTTATGGTTTTATGTTATTGTCGCAAGCAGGTTTAATGGGAGTGTTTTTGGCAAACGATGCATTGTTATTTTATGTATTTTGGGAATTGGCTTTAATACCTGTTTACTTTCTATGTTCGCAATGGGGTGGTGAAAAAAGAATTGCGGTTACATTTAAATTCTTTATTTATACTTTCGTTGGTAGTCTTATGCTTTTAGCAGGCTTAATTTATTTGGCTGCCAAAGTTCCGGGTCATATCAGTTATGCTTGGGATGATATTGTACTGGTGCATAAAAACTTATCGTTAGCAGAGCAACAATGGTTATTTTGGCTAATATTTATTGCCTTTGCCATTAAAATGCCTTTATTTCCATTTCATACTTGGCAGCCCGACACTTACGAGCAGTCGCCCACACCGGTAACTATAATATTAAGTGCCTTAATGGTAAAGATGGGGCTATTTGCTGTTTTACGTTGGTTAGTACCAGTGTTGCCCGAAGGTGTTGCTTTTTGGTCTGATACGGTAATAGTACTTGCTATTATTGGTGTAGTATATGCATCCTGTATTGCCATTGTACAAACAGACATGAAACGTTTGGTTGCTTATTCATCAATAGCACACATGGGTTTAATGATAGCAGTGGCATTTTGCAATTCTGAAGTAGGTATGCATGGTATTATGGTACAAATGTTTAACCATGGTATTAATATTACCGGTATGTGGGTTATAATAAGCATTGTTGAAAACAGATGGGGTACAAGAGATATGACCAAGATTGGCGGTATGGCAAGTATGGCACCTAAAATGGCTATTGCATTCGTTATTATTTCATTGGCAAATATTGCTTTACCACTTACAAATGGCTTTGTAGGCGAGTTTATGTTGTTTAATGGTTTGTTTAGCAGTGGTGGCAATAACCATATCCTATTTATGGTATTAGCGGGTTTAGGTGTAATATTAGGAGCGGTTTATACGCTTAATATGGTACAAAAAACAGCTTATGGTAATGAAACAGAAATGATAATTAGAAAAGACATTAGCTTAAATGAGTATGTGGGTTTGGCTGTGATAATTGGTATTATTTTGTGTTTTGGGTTTTTCCCTAAGCCATTACTTGATTTAACATCTGGGATGGCAGCGGTACTTGTGAAATAATAGTTTAGATAAATTGTATAGAAAATAATTAGTAATAGTTTTTAGTAAACGGTTTTTTAGTAAAAATATTCGAAATAACAATATGAACGCAATAATTGAAGCTACTATATACGGTGTATTCCTGATGTTATTAGGATTAATGTGGCAAGAAAGAAAAATTATTTGGGCAATCAGTATTATTCCTGCTTGTTTATCGGGGTATTTTTTTATTACATGTGCTACAGGTACTCATGAACATGAAATTACTGCAAGAATTTTCTTTATTCTTACCCAATTATTAATTGCTACTACTATAAACAGAAAATATGCATCAATAGTTACAAAAGTGCTTTTTATTGCATTATTGGTAGGGAATATTTATGAAATAAAAATTCATAATGGAATGCCTGAATTGTTATTTAATAATATGCTTAGAATAGAGCCATCTTCATTATGGTTTAATTTATTAATGACTGGGGCTGCCTTTATTTATATAATGCTTATGAACAAAGACATTCAAAAAGTAGGTAATTATGTGGCTGAATATTTCTCATTAATTTTCTTTATATTATGTGGATTGTATTTATTATCGTCTTATAATAATTTATTGATGATGTTTTTAGGTATAGAAATAATATCTATACCGCAGTATATTTTAGCAGGTAGCGATAAGCATAATTTAAAAAGTAGTGAAGCTTCGTTGAAATACTTTTTAATGGGAGCCTTTTCTACTGGTATATTATTAATGGGTATTGCTTTGCTTTATGGTGCTGCACATACATTTAATATTATGGAAATGGTCGGTATGCTACATAGCAATACATTAGACCCATTAGCAATAACAGGTATCATATTTATTATTATTGCTTTTTCTTTTAAAGTTTCCGCTGCACCTATGCACATGTGGACTCCGGATGTTTATGACGGAGCACCAACCGTTTTTACTGCATTTATGGCAACAGTAGGTAAATCTGCAGCATTTTTTGCTTTTATAAGATTGTTCCATTTTTCTTTTTACGATTTAAGCGAACATTGGTTGCTTATTATAGCTTGTATTACTTGTGCTACCTTGTTTATTGGTAATGTTACCGCTGTTTTTCAGCAAAGTATTAAGAGAATGCTTGCCTATTCATCTATTGCACAAGCAGGGTTTATGTTGTTTGCCTTATTGGCGTTTAGAACTATGGGTATGCAGAGTATTATATTTTATGCTACTGCATACAGTATTGCCACAATTGGTATGTTTGCAGTATTGGTAAAAGTAAAAGATTATACCTACGATGGCTTTAACGGATTAGCTAAAAAAGAACCATTATTGGCTTTTGTAGCAACCATATTCCTTTTCTCGCTTGCAGGTATTCCTTTAACCGGTGGCTTTATGGCAAAGTATTTTGTGCTATTAGGCGTAATGCAACATGGCGATATGTTATGGTTAGTAATCTTTGCTTTATTAATGGCTGCTATAAGTGTGTTTTACTATTTTAGGGTAATAATGGCAATGTACTTTAAACAAGGTAACCCCGAAATGAACTCACAAGTTACTTTATACGATAAAGTAATGCTTTTAGTAACTTGTTTAGTAGTATTATTACTGGGTATAGTACCTCAGTTCTTTATGTTGCCGGGTTAAGCTTAATTTATACATATATTAATTAATGATGAAATAGATTTGTATGACAAATTTATTTCATCATTTTGTTATAAAGTTGAAAGTCTTTTTATGTCAAGTTGAGTAACCATTTATTTCATACAATTGCTTTGAAAATGACAGAAATTAATAGAAACTTGCATCAAAAGACAGCAATGTATGGCAGTGTAGCAGTGTCTCTTTTTGGCGTCTCCGTACTTGTTGGTGAGTTTTGCTTCAAAAAATTGCATATTACTTTTGGGTGATTGCTATTTTAAACATTAAAGAATAGTATATTCCCGTATGGCAGCTTGCTTTTCGTATGCTACTTTGAGCCATAAATTGCTAATAGTATAGCTTGTATTTTAAAATCTTTAAACCCTAACTCCGCTCAATTTAGGTAGTCTATTTTTATTTTATTGAATAGTGCAGTAGTTTTAAGTGACATTTCGGAAATAGTCCATTTGTCATTTATTTTGAGTTTAAAAATGCTTTTGGACATTTCAACAATGTC
>CAIWXG010000344.1 GCA_903916555.1 uncultured Bacteroidota bacterium | reverse complement strand
TGTCTTGTCCTGAAATAGGTTGACACGCAAAAGCGTGTTTATGGAAAAAAATATCAAAATAGCTAAAAGAGGTTCACCGTATAAATACGAGTCTTCCTTAAAGAGAAAAATCCTTCAGGAGTTATATTCTGGCTCCATCACAAGAAGTGATCTTTGCAGAAAATACCATCTTGGAGGCACTTCAACCATTCTTGGTTTTGAGAGATGGTATGAAGATGACCAAAGACAAATGCTAACTTCCACCCCAATGATACCAGATAAAGAGCCTGAAAGTGCTGCTATTGCCCAACAACCACAATCGGTCAATGGAGGTCTTGAGGAGGAATTACGTCTTGCCAAGTTGAAAATAATATGCTTAGAGACGATGATTGATGTTGCAGAACAAACCCTTCAAATTGAAATCCGAAAAAAAGCTGGCACCAAGCCGTCGTGAGAGTAAAGCAATTGTATCCAGAGGAATGCTCTCGTGCAATATGCTATGCGCTTGGTTATAGCCGTCAGGCTTATTATAAGCATCTTAAAATTGAAGCTGTAGAAGCTTTAGAACATGTAATAATTATAAAAATGGTCAAAGAAATCCGTAAAGACATGCCTCGTATTGGGGGCAGAAAACTGTTTCATTTGCTCGATGCCCAATTGATGGCGCATAGCATTGAAATAGGGAGAGATAAGTTTTTTTCTATACTTGATAATTTTGGGCTACTGGTACGAATAAGAAAAAAACGCAAGCCGATTACCACCAATTCAAACCATCCGTTTTACAAGTATCCCAACCTGATAAAACAAATGGAAATACTTCGTCCTAACCAACTATGGGTATCAGATATTACCTATATCTCCTTGGTTCATAAATTCTGCTACCTCAGCTTGATTACAGATGCCTATTCACACAAAATAGTGGGTTACTGCCTATGGATGAACCTCAAAAGAGATGGAACTATAAAGGCACTCAAAATGGCTACAGATAGCCTTGCCGCGAAGGACAAGAGCAGCTTAATACATCATTCTGACAGGGGACTTCAGTATTGCAGTAAGGATTATATTGATTTATTAACAATGGATTCTATTGGTATCAGTATGACTGAAAATGGCGACCCGTATGAAAATGCAATAGCAGAGCGGGTTAATGGCATTTTAAAGGGGGAGTTCGCATTAGGTCAATCCTACAAAGGCTTGGAGCAGGCACACGAAGCTGTACTAAAGGGCATCAATACTTACAATTCAATGCGTCCACACGCCAGTTGTGATTACCTCACCCCGGACGAAGCACACAAAATAGAAGGTAAACTAAAGAGTAAATGGAAAAAAGATGAAGTCAAACCCGTGTAGGTTTTTTGAGGCATACATCGGATGCGTAGCTATTAAACAAAAATACCAGCCACCATAGGCAACCAGTATTTTGTTAGCTTACGCTTACCGAATTGGATTATTCCTTCGATGGTTGCTCCTCAGCAGAGCCACCGTCCGCTTCATCCAATATTGCGAAGATAACATCAATAAAATAATAAATTGTCAACTAAATTCAGGATTAATTAGCTTTGTGTCAACTGAATTTAGGATTAAGAAAAAATAGTGTCAACCAAAATCAGGATTAAGAAAAACTGGTGTCAACCAGAATCAGGATTATCATCAAAATGTGTCAACCAAAACCAGGACGAGACA
>CAIWXG010000343.1 GCA_903916555.1 uncultured Bacteroidota bacterium | reverse complement strand
GTATTGCTACTACTCCAAGTACCACCGCTTGTAGCATCTGTTAAGGTTAAAGTACCTGATTTACAAACACTGTTAGGGCCACTAACCGGATTTGTTGAAAATATGGTTTCGGTATATGTAGTATAACAGCTATTACCTAATGTATAAGATATAGTTGTTGTACCGTTAGAAACACCTGTTACAATACCTGTTGCAGAACCAATAGTTGCTACGGCAGCATTATTGCTACTCCAATGCCCACCCGCTGTAACATCATTTAAGGTAGCAGTGCCTCCGGAACATACATTGGCTGCCCCGGTAATAGCCACCGGATTCGCATTTACAATTTCGGTAAACGTGGTAGAACCGGTACCACAACTATTGGTAACCGTATAAGTAATGGTGGCAGTACCTGCACTTACACCTGTTACAACACCGGTACTGCTTGCAACGGTAGCAACTGTAGGTGTGCTACTTGTCCAAACACCTCCACTAAATGTATTTACTAAAGTAGTTGTACCACCTGCACAAATAGAACCGGCACCCCTAATAGCAGGCAATGAAGAAGTTGAGCTATTTACCGTTAAAGAATACGTAGCAGAACCGGTACCGCATGTATTTGTTACTGTATAAGTTATTATTAAATTACCTGCGGCAACACCTGTTACCATTCCAGCACTATTTATTGTTGCTTTTGTAACATCGCTGCTAGTCCAAGAGCCGCCTGCAACAGCGTCGCTTAAAGTAATATTTGTTCCTGAACATAAATTATTCGCACCATTTATTGTACCTGCATTTGGCGCCGGATTGATATTTATTATTTGTATTGCAGTAGCTGTACCACAACTATTTGTAACAGAATACTTTATAGTATCTGCACCCGCAGCAACACCGGTTACCAAACCACCTGTAACTGTTGCTATACTCGTATTAGTACTACTCCATACGCCACCACTTGTAGCATCACTTAAACTTAATGTTGAACCCACACAAACAGATGAACCGCCACTAATACTCCCTGCATTGGCAGCAGGATTTATTGTTATGTATTTTGTTGCAATTGCTGTACCACAAGTTGTGGTAACTGAATACTTTATGGTGTCTGTACCGGCATTAATACCAGTTACCAAACCACCTGCAACGCTTGCATTTGTATTTATACTGCTCCATACACCACCAGTTACCGCATCGCTTAAAAATAATGAACCACCTACGCAAACTGTAGAGCCACCACTAATGCTGCCTGCACTTGGCAATGGTGAAACATTTATTATTGTTGTGGCAACTGCTGTGCCGCAAGTATTGGTTACACTGTATTTTATCGTATCGCTACCGGATGCAACACCAGTTACTAAACCTGCAGAATTTACTGTTGCTATACTTGTATTTGTACTACTCCACACACCACCACTTGTAGCATCGCTTAAACTTAAAGTAGAACCTACACACACAGTAGAACCACCACTAATAGAACCTGCACTTGCGCCCGGGTTAACACTTATTACCGTGAATGTAGTTGCAGTGCCACAAGTATTGGTTACTGAATATTTTATGGTATCGCTACCGGAAGCAAGGCCTGTTACCAAACCGGCAGAATTTACTGTTGCAATACTTGTATTTGTACTACTCCATGTACCACCACTTACCGCATCGCTTAAAGATAATGTACTACCAACACATACTGTAGTGCCACCGCTAATGCTGCCTGCATTCGGCAAAGGTAAAACGTTAATTATTGTTATTGCAACTGCAGTACCGCAAGTATTGGTTACAGAATACTTTATAGTATCACTACCTGAAGCAACACCAGTTACTAAACCAGCAGAATTTACTGTTGCTATACTTGTATTTGTGCTACTCCATACGCCACCACTTGTAGCATCGCTTAAACTTAACGTAGAACCTGCACAAACAGAAGTACCACCTGTAATGCTACCTGCACTTGGCAACGGATTTACTGTAATTAATTGAATTGCAGTTGCTGTGCCGCAACTATTTGTAACTGTATATTTTATGGTATCTGCACCGGCTGTGAAACCAGTAACCAAACCACTTGAATTTACAGATGCATTTGTACTTGTGCTACTCCAAACCCCGCCACTAACAGCATCGCTTAACGATAAAGTAGAACCGGCACATACTGTAACACCTCCATTTATGGTACCCGCACTTGCTACTGTTGTAACAGTAACTACCTTAAATGCAAAAACAAGTCCACAACTATTATATACAGAATATTTTATTGAATCTGTACCCGCAGTAACACCTGTTACCAAACCACCTGATGAAACGGTAGCAATACTTGTGCTAACACTAGCCCAATAACCACCGCTTACAGCATCACTTAAACTTAAAGTAGAACCTACACAAACAGTAGTACCACCGCTTATACTACCTGCATTTGGTAAGGGATTAACCGTGATAATATCCAAAGCAGTACTTGTACCACATGCATTTGTAACAGAGTATTTTATTGTATCTGCCCCTGCTGTAACGCCTGTTACCATACCTGTAGAGCCAACAGATGCGATAGATGAATTTGTGCTACTCCATACACCACCGCTTGCAGCATCTGTAAGAGTTAAAATTGCTCCTACACAAGCAGATGTACCACCTGTAATACTGCCAGCACTTGCTGTATGCGTTACTATAATTATTTTTGTAGCTACTGCTGTGCCACAACTATTAGTTACTGAATATTTAATTGTATCGGCGCCTGAAGAAGCCCCTGTAACTACACCACCTGATGAAACACTTGCGCTTGAGTTAGAACTGCTCCAAGTGCCACCACTTACAGCATCGCTTAATGTAAGTGTAGAACCACCTAAACACACTGTATTGCCACCGCTTATGCTACCTGCATTCGGCAATGGGCTAACAGTAATAGTATAGGTTGCAGAACTACCCGAAAAAACATAAGTAATTGTTGCTACCCCTGCACTTATTCCGTTTACAATACCGGTAGTACTACTGATAGTAGCAATTGTAGGGTTGCTGCTACTCCATACGCCACCGGCAGTTGAGTCGCTTAATGTTATTGAAGAGCCTACACAAACCGTATTCAATCCGTTGATACCAGCCAATGCCGAAGTAATTTCGGTAACTGAAGATGTTGCAGATGATGAACTACTTGTGCAAGTAACAATACATTGATAATAGGTGTTTGCAGAAATGCCAGTAAAACTATAAGTAGCGTTTGTTGCACCGGTAATACTAGTCCAACCACCTGTACCGGATGCTGACGATTGCCATTGATAAGTAATACCACTCATTGTACTTGCACCTGTAAGACTTAATGTAAAACCGGTAGTAGCAAAACCGCTAGAAGGAGAAGCAGTTGCAGTACCTGCTGTTGGAGTACCGGAGCATGAATTTGTAATTTCTCTAACCCTATAATCTAAAGGAAAACTAATATACATATTCCCAATAACATCAAAACACAGATACTTTGGATCATACAATCCAGCGGCAGTAGCCAAACCACCATCCCCTGAAAAATATCCTGTCCCTGAACCTGCAATTGTTGTAATAATCCCTGAAGCATCTATTTTTCTGACTCTATAATTACTATGGTCTGCAAAAAAAACATTTCCTAAAGTATCTGCAAAAATACCACAAGGATCTGATAATGTTGCTGCTGTTGCCGGACCTCCATCTCCTGAAAAACTTCCAGTACCCGCTCTTCCTGCAATTGTATGTATTATGCCTCCAACATCTACCTTGCGAATAACACAATAACTTTGATCTGATATGTAAATATTACCCAATCTATCAAGGCAAAAACGAATTGGCCAATCTATTTCAGCAGCAGTTGCCGGGCCACCATCTCCAGCACTTGCACCAATGCCATTACCTACGATTGTAGAAATAATTCCAGATGTATTAATTTTTCTAATGCGATAAGCATCCCCTATATATACATTCCCACTATTGTCAACTTTTACATCGTAAGGAGAATTAATCTGGGCAGCAGTAGCCGGCATTCCATCTCCACTATATCCTGCAACACCTGTCCCAGCAATCGTAGTAATAATACCTGATGTATTAATTTTACGAATTCGATTATTTTGTTCTTCAGCTATATATATATTACCACTAATATCTATAGCAATTCCTTCGGGCTGATTTAATAAAGCAGCAGTAGCAGGTCCACCATCTCCACTAAAGCCATGAGTGCCATTACCAGCAATAGTAGTTATTATTCCTGAAGAACTTATTTTTCGAACTACATGTGCATTTTCATCAGCAACATAAAAATTACCGCTGGCATCAAATGCAACTCCAGACGAACCTTTAAATTGTGCTGCTGTTGCATTACCACCATCACCGGAATATCCAGTAACTCCAGTACCAGCAAAAGTTGTAATTATTTGTGCATTCAGTATATTGGCATTAAGCAAACAAAATACTACCATCAAAAAAGATAAGAATAAATTCTTTTTCATAACTTACTAATTTTTATAGTGCTAAAGTAATATCTTTTTATGAAGTTTTATGTATTAAAATATTTTTTTGAAAATAAATTATTCAAAAGGAAATTTATTTAACCGCGAGTTAAATAAAAGCATTTTTTTATTTTATAGTTTATTCTAAACTATCCATTTGCTTGTTTATTCCCGCTTTTCTTTTCTGCCTTTTCTATATTTTTATCCGGTATCAGCCACCTAATAGCTACTACAATAAATAAAACACCGGATATTAACGAATTTATAAATGCAATTGGTATAGCTGCCGTATAGATTATTAGTGAGAATACACCCTTTTTCTCCTGCTTTTTTAATGATAATAGAAATTTTTGGTCGTGAATGCCGGTTGATACAATTACTTTTAATAGAATATAATAGGCGATGCCACACAAATTAAGTAATAATGCATAAAGGGCAACTGTTAGGCTGCTAAAATTCGTTTCGCCCATCCAAGCAGTAGCAAACGGCACTAATGACAACCAAAATAAAAGATGTTGGTTTGCCCATATTATTCTGCTGTTTATGTTGTTTATAGTATGCAGTAAATGATGATGATTGCCCCAATAAATAGCAACCATAATATAGCTTATAACATAACACAAAAAAGTAGGCAAAAGTAATTTTATTGATGCCCATTCTACACTGTGAGGTGGTTTAAATTCTAAAACCATTATGGTAATAATGATTGCAATAACACCGTCGCTAAAAGCTTCTAATCTGTTTTTCGTCACTTTAATTTTGTTTAAATAAAAAAGAATTGCCTAAAATAGGGGCAATTCTTTTTTATCATTTTTTTATGATTTCAACATTATCTGTTTTGAGTAACATAATCATTTAATGCTTTCTTTTGGTCATCCCAGGTAAAAACATTATTTACTTTAAAATAATTATTATTGTCTATTGTTCTCTTAAAAGCATATTTGGCAAACTCTAATTTACCATCGTCCCACTGAAATAAGTTGCAGATTTCAATAACTTGGTCTGTAGTAAAATAATTTGTTGCAGCAATAGTTTTAGCAGTCGACATTTTACCATCATCCCAAGAATTACTAGAAATACTTTTTTTTGCAGCAGAAAAAGTTTGCACATCCATTGCCATAGGTCCGGGAGGAGGTGGTGGTGGTGGCGCAATAACGACTTGTGTATTTTTATTATCATGCCCATGGTCTCTGTCACCATCGTGCCTATCTCCGTCTTGTCTATGTCCATTCCAGTTACCACCATCATCTCTTCTTCCGTCTTGTGGTTGCTGTGGTTGTTGCTGCACGTCTTGACCAAAAGTCATAGCATACTCATCGGGTGTAGACACATAATCTTTCATTGGCATACTCATAAAAAACCGAAGCTTTACATCGCCATCACTTTCTCTACTCATTTTTAAAGTTACATTAATAGATTTATTATCTATAGGGTTTTGAAAGGTAACTTTTCTAATAATTGCTCTTGTAGTATTGTCTGCAAACAATATTTGTACGTCATTCACCGGCTGCATTATTCCTTCAATTCTGATATTAGATTGTGGATTTATATTCTGTTTTACTCTATTTATAACTACATAAAACAAATCTCCATTTTCAGAAAATATCGTTAATGTATTAGGCTCTTTGGGTTGTCTGTTTCCGGGATAAGTCATACCAGACCGTTGCGATTGACCCTGTGCCATACTAAAATATGACACAAACAATAGACAAAAAAGCAATAATGATTTTAATTTCATAAAACGTATTTTTTTGCAATGTTAAGAAAATAATTTTAAATATTTTAATTATGATTGAACAATTTTTATGCCCTTTATGATTGAAAGTGATAGACTTAGAAATTTAAAATTGGCACATAGAACGTAAAGAATTCAACAAAAGTAAAAATCATTTATTGCATTAAGAAATTATACTTATAATTTTATTGTTAGCAATTACTAATTTTGTTTACTTAAATCTTACCAATATCTTAAAATAGAGTACTATATGAATCAAAATTGGGAATTAACAATAGACGAAATTTATAATAATAGAAACTTACTTCAAAACAATGAAAATAAACAACTAATACACAATATTATAGAAGAAATAGATAAAGGTAAATTAAGAGTTGCAGAAAAAGTGGATACCGGTTGGAAAATAAATGAATGGGTAAAAAAAACAATACTTTTATATTTCAGTATTCAACCCATGCAAACATGGACAGTTGAGCCTTTTGAATTTCATGATAAGATGTTATTGAAAAAAGATTTTGCCTCATTAGGAGTACGAGCTGTACCACATGCTGTTGCAAGATACGGAGCATACATTGCAAAAAATGTTATTTTAATGCCTTCTTATGTAAATATCGGGGCGTATATTGATGAGGGTACTATGGTTGACACTTGGGCTACTGTTGGCTCTTGTGCACAAATAGGAAAGTGTGTACATTTAAGTGGCGGTGTGGGTATCGGTGGCGTTTTAGAACCGTTGCAAGCTGCACCGGTTATTGTTGAAGATGGTTGTTTTATTGGCTCCCGTTGTATTATTGTAGAAGGTGTAATTGTTGAAAAAGAAGCCGTTTTAGGTGCAAATGTGGTATTAACACAATCTACCAAAATTATAGATGTAAGTGGTGATGTACCTATAGAATTTAAAGGTAGAATACCGGCAAGAAGTGTTGTGATTCCCGGCAGCTATACCAAATCGTTCCCGGCAGGCGAGTATCAGGTAAATTGTGCATTAATTATTGGTAAGCGTAAAGAATCAACTGACCTTAAAACCAGTTTGAATGATGCTTTGCGTGATTTTAATGTAGCTTGCTAAATTCCTATTTTGTAGGCAATCTATTAGTTTCATTTATTTATTTAAATATATTATACAATACGAATGCAAACGCAAATAAATAGAGTTTCAGACATTTTCATTAAAGAAATATACGGTATAAAAGCAAGCAATTATATCTATTGTATAATAATAATATTAATTACATTATTACTTAAAAAGCCTTTGGCTGCATTATTAACAAGATTTAGCAGCAGGTTTGCTGCTAAATTCAGTTACATACAACATAAAAATGAAATACGCACATTGCTACTAAAACCAATGGAGCGTTTTTTGCAAACTATTTTATTTTTTGTTTCATTTTATCTTATTAAAGAAGCTTTAGATAATATTGTCTTATATCATACCGGTAAAGGAAGTAATAAAATAGAAGTTACATTATCTGATTTAGGGGAAAATGTTTTTCTCTTTTTATTTATTTTCTATCTAACTATCGTCATTACTCATTTCATAGATTTTATATACTACATAAGAATGAGTAAAGCTCAGGAAGAAAAAAACCTGTCGAGGATGCAAATATTACCTTTATTTAAAGAATTGCTTAAAATGGCATCTTGGGTAATGGCTGTTTTTTGGATTTTGGGTAGTGTGTTTAAGGTAAATGTACCTGCACTTATTGCCGGTTTAGGGGTGGGAGGGGTTGTACTTGCTCTTGCAGGTAAAGAAACACTTGAAAACTTCATTGCGTCCTTTATGTTATTGTCCGATAAACCGTTTAAAACAGGAGATTATATAAAAATAGCCGACCTTGAGGGTACGGTTGAAAGAATCGGTTTCAGAAGTACGAGAGTAAGAAACTTAGATGGTTCTGAATTAGTGATTCCGAACCAAAAATTGATTAGTCAAAATCTAATAAATTTTTCAGAAAGAGATGCACAAGGCATAAAAGTAGTTACAAATATTAGGTATGGCATCTCACCCGAGGAAATTGAAAAAATGACATTAGAATTAAAAAATACAATTCAAACTATTTTTCCTGTAAAAGAACCTATTTCTGTTTGGATAGATACATTTGATAAATTTACTTTTCAATTAATAATTTATTACTATTTCCCTAATCCCCTACCCGAAGCACAAAACTTTTATGAATTAAAACATACAATAAATTCAAAAATATATGAAATTATAAACAAATATGCTACTTTGGGCGAACCATTTATAATTCAAAAATAAAAACGAAAAATGCATACCTATTTAGCACTTGGCGATTCTTATACTATTGGCGAACAAGTATCCGGTAAAGATAATTTTCCGAATCAGGTAGTTGAAAAACTTCGAAATATTGGAATTACTATTTCAGAGCCGTTAATTATAGCACAAACCGGCTGGACAACCGACGAACTATTAACAAGTATTCGCGAACATAATTTAAATGAAACGTTTTCTTTTGTAACACTACTTATTGGTGTCAATAATCAATATAGAAACCGAAGTATAGAAAACTATCAGGATGAATTTTCACAATTATTAAACATTGCTATAGCATATACAAAAGGTATTACGACACATGTTATAGTTGTTTCAATACCGGATTGGGGAATAACCCCCTTTGCAGAAGGAAGAAATAGAGAACAAATAGAACAAGAAATAAATAATTATAACACATCATGCAAAGAAATAGCGATAGCTCGTAATTGTCATTTTGTTGAAATAACTGAAAGTACCCGCAAAAATGGAATTTTAGCCGATTATTTAGCAAATGACGGCTTGCATCCTTCAGCGAAAGAATACAATATTTGGGCTGAAAAAATTACAAAAATTGTGGAACAAGAAATTAGCAAATAATTATTATTTTATAAATATTTCAATGATTATTTGAATTTTTTAGTATATAAAATTTTGGTTTAATAATCAAATTTACTTGATAATTATTAAAATGATTTTTGTAGAAAAAAATTTAGGTTATATTTGAGCAAACTTTTTTTATGAAGTATTTTTATTCCTTAATTTTTACAACATTATTCATATTCATTTACTCAATACAGAGTAAAGCACAGAGTAGGGAAATTATTACGATTGCAGGTATGGGTGTAGGTGGTTTTAGTGGCGATGGATATTCAGCACAGGCCGCTATGCTTAACGGGCCTAACGATGTTGCTGTTGACATGGCAGGTAATGTATATATTGAAGATTTTTACAATTTCCGTATTCGTAAAGTATTAAGATATGGCAGTATTGTAACATTTGCCGGTAATGGCTTAAATGGCAATACCGGAGATGGTGGTATTGCAACCAATGCAGAATTTAGACCCAATGGAGTTGCAACCGATAAACATGGAAATGTTTATATATCAGACTATGCATTTTCACAAATTCGCAAAGTAAATACACTTGGCATTATAGCTACTTTTGCAGGTGGTGGTATTGCTGGTTATTCCGGAGATAATTATCCGGCTACAAGTGCCTTACTTTCTCATCCGCAAGGAATGACAATGGATAAAAAAATGAATTTGTATTTTGCTGATGTTTGTAACCATGTTATCCGTAAAATTGATTCTACAGGAATAATTACAACTATTGCCGGTAACCATATAAGGGCTTGGGGAGGCGACTTAGGTTTAGCAATAAACGCATCTTTAGATTCACCCTATTCAGTTGCAAAAGACAAATGGAATACTATATACATAGCAGATTACGGCAATAATATAGTACGTAAAATTGATACATTTGGAGTAATTACGACATTAGCCGGTACCGGTTTTTATGGTTATACCGGCGATAATGGGCCGGCTGCATTAGCTACATTTAATAAACCTACCGGTGTTGCTGTTGATACGGCAGGTAATGTTTACATTGCTGATTCTAGAAATAATGTAATACGAATGATAGATACCTTAGGAAAAATAACAACAATTGTAGGTAATAGCTGGGCCGGCTTTAGTGGCGATAATGGATTAGCAATAGGTGCTAACTTAAACAACCCGCAAACAATAGCAATAGATACGTTTGGCAGTATTTTTATTGCCGATGCAAATAACGAAAGGGTACGTAAAGTATATTGGTCAACAGAAGGCGTAAGTAAAGTTGCCGCTACCGCACAAATTAACGCCTACCCTAATCCTTTTAATAATAAAATTACTATAGAGGGCATAAATAATGAAGATGTTATTTCCATATCCGACATTACAGGGCGTAACATTAATGTAGATATTATTTCAAAATTCCAAAATAAACAAGTTCTTACTATAAATAATCTAATTTCAGGTATGTACTTTATTCAAGTTACAAGTAAAGACGGTTTATTAAAAGCTACACTTAAAATAACAAAGTAACAATTTCAAAATTTCATTTTTTTATAAATACAAATGGCAGCCATAAGCTGCCATTTGTATTTATAAAAAACTTATAAACTATTCAACAATAGAAACCAACTCTAATTCAAAAGTTAGAGCTTCGCCCGCTAAAAGATGATTTGCATCTAAGATTACAGTATCCTCTAAAATTTCTGCAATTACCACCGGAAATACATTTCCTTCTTCATCGCTCATTTGTAATTCCATCCCTACTTCCGGCTTCATATCATCAGGAAATTCGCTGGTAGGATATTCCATAATCATATCTTCATTGCGCTGGCCATAGGCTTCTTCAACAGGAATATTTACTATTTTCTTTTCACCGGGAACCATTAATAAAACGGCATTATCGAAGCCTTTTATTACATGACCGGCACCTACCGTAAATTGTAGAGGCTCTCTGCCTTCCGAACTATCGAAAATTGAACCATCAGTCAATTTTCCGAGATAATGCACGTTTACTTTATCTCCTAATTTTACTTGTTGCATGGAAATTGGTTTTATAATTTTAATAAAAAACGTTGCAATGTACATTAAGACTTTTAAATAAAATACAGTTATTTTAT
>CAIWXG010000342.1 GCA_903916555.1 uncultured Bacteroidota bacterium | reverse complement strand
CAGACAAAATCACACAAAAATCACCAACCCTCAACCCCATACCCAACAACAAAAACACCCCAAAATCATCCCAAATCGGTGCAATTAAAACTTAAAACACTATTCTAAAATAAAATACCTTACACCATTAAAACCCTTTACCCCAAAAAACCAAATAACTCACTATGAAACACAAACGGGCAATTAATGAGCAGTTTTATTTTTACAAGTATCTCATTATCAATAAATTACGAAAAATAAACTGCCCAAATTTGTTTTAGAAATAAACGGGCTATTTCCAATATACTTAAGGAACACCAAAGTAAAGAAATATATTATATTTCAAAATATGTATTTTTATTATAAACATATTGTTGGCAATGCTAATAAGCTGTAAAGAAATACAAATAATGTTTTTCTTTGCTTACCTTTAGCTCTGTTTTATAATGATTGTAATAGTTTAATGATAAAAAAGTATTCTTTATTTATTCTAGTAATATTATTAATTGCTATATGTATTAAAAATACATCTGCACAAAAAAAGACTACAATACCGTTAAATAAGAAATATAATATTGATGAAATTGATACATTTGGCAGACGCCCTATTAAAAACGGCAATAAATTTATTTACTTATATGTGCCTGAGTTCTATTCACCTATCCCGAGGATAAAACAAGATACGCTTTATGAATATAAGTGTTTTAACAAAATTGACAGTCCTATTTTATTTGTAGATAATTTTGATTCTGTATGGTATTTATCAATATACAAAAATTATTACGATCCTAATCACCTAATTATAAATAGGGACGGTAACCAAGTACCTCAATATGTGTCTAAATTTGCATATAGGTATGAAAACGAAAAAAATAATAAATGGAATAAAGTTGATATTCAGAATAATAGCAATATTAAGTTGCTTACAAATAAAAACAGAATTGTACATATAGATACCCAATCAATAACCGACCCTTTAACAGAAGATTTATATATGTATATTTATAAGTATTATAAAGCTCAAGTTGCAAAATAGTTTGGTAGATTGTTAGATTTTAAAAAGGAACAAAATTGTTTCACCTATTGGTTTCAAGCATTCTTTATTTCTTAATTTAGGGTCTCCCGATTTCTTTAAGCTATTTTTTTTACAATATATGTATTTAATTAAGTACCTTTATACGGTAATAATTATAAATGACACATAAAAAGAAGACGAAGAAAAAAGAAAAAGCGGCAAGTTCTAACACGAAAATATATAAAGGGAAATTAGAAGTAACCCGCAGCGGACTGGGTTTTGTGGTTGTAGAAGGCTTAGATACAGACATTATTGTAAAGAGGGATAAACTTGGAAATGGTTTTAATGGTGATGAGGTACGTGTAGAAGTAAAAGGCAATAGCGATAACAATAAAAGACTTGAAGGTAATATAATAGAGATAGTACGCAGAAAACAAACTGAATTCAGTGGTACTATAGAGGTTCATCCTCATTTTGCATTTTTATTGCCAGATAGTTCTAAAATACCTGTAGATATATATATACCCTTGCATTTACTTAATGGGGCAAAAGATGGAGACCATGCCACAGCAAAAATAATAGAGTGGAGTGGTAAAACAAAAAATCCGGTAGGCGAGGTTACTCAATTACTTACAAATCAGTCTATTAATGAGATTGCAATGTTAGGTATTTTGTCTGAAAACGGATTCCCTTTAAGTTTCCCTGACGATGTATTAGAAGAAGCCGCCCGTTATCCCGACCTAATTGATAGTAAAGAGATAGCAAAGAGGCGAGATATGCGTAACATACTCACTATGACTATTGACCCTGCTGATGCAAAAGATTTTGATGATGCATTGTCTATACAAAATTTACAAGATGGTTGGTATGAAGTGGGTGTGCATATTGCGGATGTGGGTTATTATATACAGACAGATTCTGCATTAGACAAAGAAGCATACCTGCGTGCCACAAGTGTTTATTTGCCCGATAGAGTATTGCCCATGTTGCCCGAAAGATTGTCGAACGAGCTATGTTCGTTAAGACCCAATGAAGATAAATATACTTTTTCAGCCATTTTCAAGATTAATAAAGAAGGTGTTGTAAAGGATACGTGGTTAGGTAAAACCTTAATACATAGTAATAAGCGTTTTAGTTACGAGGAGGTGCAAGAAATAATAGAGGGGGCAGCGAGTGAATATAAAAATGAAATATTGGTACTTAATGAAACCGCTCAGAAACTGCGTAGCAAAAGGTTTCAAAAAGGAGCTATTAATTTTTCATCGCAAGAGGTTCGTTTTAAATTAGACGAAACAGGTAAGCCTATCGGTATCGTAATAAAAGAAAGCAAAGAGGCTCATAAATTAATTGAAGAATTTATGCTGTTAGCCAATAGAACGGTAGCCGAATATGTGTCGGGTATAACGTTTAACAATAAACAAGTGCCTTTCCCTTATAGGGTTCATGATGTGCCGAATGAAGATAAATTAAAGGTATTCTCTTTATTTGCCGGTCATTTCGGCATTAAATTTGATTTAAGTAAACCTCAGAGTATCGCCCAATCGTTTAATGCAATGTTAGAAGTTGTTAATGGTAAACCGGAACAACATGTATTGGAACAATTAGGCATACGAACCATGTCTAAAGCTATTTATACTACCGACAATATAGGGCATTACGGATTAGGCTTCGATGATTATTGCCATTTCACATCTCCTATTCGGAGGTATCCTGATATTTTGGTACATCGTATTTTATTGCAATGTCTTGAAAATAATATAGTTCCTCTTAAAAATATTGAAGCACAATGTAGGCATTGTTCCGACCAGGAACGTAGGGCAATGGAGGCAGAAAGAGCGGCAAATAAATATAAGCAGGTAGAATTTATGCAAAGCTTTGTAGGCGAAGATTTTGAAGCAATAATTAGTGGTGTTTCAGCTTATGGTTTTTGGGCAGAGACAGTGGCACATAAATGCGAAGGAATGGTATCGGCAAATGATTTAGCTGAGTTTGATGATTTTGTTTTTGTAGAAAGTGAGTATGCACTTGTGGGGCAGCGAACCGGTTTACGGTTTGCAATGGGCGATAGACTTAAAGTAAGGTTAGTAGCTGCAAATCTTGATAAAAGACAGATTGATTTTTCGGTGTTAGAAGTTCCTGATGGCATTGAAAAAAAGATAAAAGTTATAAAACAAAATAAAAATAGTATTGAAAAGAGAAGAAAAAAGTAATCACTTGTTACAATTTTGTTTTAATAATTGTATTTCTCTGTGCAGATATTTAATATAAATTTGCAGGAAATTAGAATACATAATAGTAAATATTAATTAATGCACTCTTTTACTCAACTCGTTCCTCTATTTGAACAACGTTTTGCCAATTGCCTTCCTTTTCCGTCTAAACCACAAAGTTTATATGACCCTTGCCGGTATTTGTTACAATTAGGAGGTAAAAGAATTAGACCCATTTTATGCTTAATGGCTAATGAATTGTTTGGTGAAATAAATGAAGACGCTTGGAATGGAGCTTCCGGAATTGAATTGTTTCATAATTTCACTTTGATTCATGATGATATTATGGATAAGTCTCCTTTAAGGAGGGGGCAAGCAACTGTGCATACAAAATACGGTATGGTAGCAGGTATTTTAAGTGGCGATGTGATGTGCCTTTACGCATATAAGCAATTAGCTAACATTGAAAAATATTTGCCGGTTGCCATGCAACTATTTACCGAAACAGGTATTGAAGTTTGCGAAGGGCAACAATTAGATATGGATTATGAAACAAGAGATAATATTACTCTTGCTGAATACATTAACATGATTACCTTAAAAACCTCTGTATTATTGGCATGTAGCCTTAAAATGGGGGCAATATTAGGAGGCAGTCTTGATGATAATGCAAATAAGCTTTATTCATTTGGCAAGAATTTAGGCATTGCTTTTCAATTGAAAGATGATTATTTAGATGCTTACGGTACAACTGAAATTATTGGTAAGCAAAACGGAGGCGATATAATTGCCAATAAAAAAACATATCTGCTATTAAAAGCACTTGAATGTGCAAATGAAAAGCAAAAAGAACATATTGAAACACTATTAATTACAAATGATAGAAATAAAGTAGCCCAAATGGTTACTATATATAATGAAACAGGTGCAAAACAAGAATGTTTAAATGCAGTTGTAAAATATTCTGATATTGCTTTTAAATGTTTAGAAGATGTGGCATTACCAACTAAGCGTAAAAAACATTTATTTGATTTAGCTACATTCTTATTGCAAAGAGATAAATAAAATAATTATACCATATGAAATACTGGCTTGTTAAATCAGAACCTTCGAAATACAGTTGGGAGCAATTTGTTAAAGATGACCATGCTGTCTGGGACGGTGTTCGTAATTATGCCGCACGCAATAATCTTCGTGAAATGGAAATAGGAGACGAGGTTTTGTATTATCACAGTAACGAAGGGCTTGAAATTGTTGGCATTGCTATAGTTACAAAAACAGCCTATCAAGATCCTACAACTGAAGATACAAACTGGGTAGTAGTAGAACTTAAGCCTTACAAACAGTTCCCTAACCCTGTTATGCTTACCACACTAAAAGCAGATGATTTCTTTCATAATATGGACTTAATCAGGCTAAGCAGACTATCCGTTGGTAAGGTTACACAAGCAGAATACGAACGTATAGTAGAAATGGGTGGTTTAACAGCCTAAGCCACTCATTCTATTTTTTTTTCTATTTATTTTCTCGTAATGCAGCCAATTTTTTAAGCAGCTCTTTTTCCGGTTCAGAAAGATTTTTAGGTATTGTTATTTTTACGCATACGTAACTGTCTCCACGTTGCCCGGGTTCATCGTATCTTGGCATTCCCATTCCCTTTAGTCTAAACGTTTTGTCGCTGTCGGTGCCGGGCGGTATCGTAATTTTAATAGGATTGTCTATTGTGTTTACCGTAAGTTTGCCGCCTAAAATTGCAGTATAAACATCCAACGATTGATTAAAATAGATGTCATCGCCTTTTCTATCAAATAAAGGATGTTTTTGAATATGAATAGTGATATATAAATCACCATTTGCACCGCCATTACTACCTTTACCACCTTTATCTTTCATTCTCAGTACTTGCCCGTCACTAATACCTGGTTTTAGCTTTAGATTTAAAGTGCTTTCTTGCAAATTTAACTGCCTTGTTGTGCCTGCAAAAGATTCTTCAAGTGTTATTGTAGTTTCAGCTTGATAGTCTTCTCCTTTACGTTTATACGCACTTCGTTGTTTAGTGCCACCAAAATTGCCGCCGGAGCTTTGTCCGAAAATATGCTCGAAAAAATCTGAGAACTGACCTGAATCACCTGAGTAGTATTCTGAATTAGATGTATCCCAATTACCTGTTTGCCTTCCTCTATTAGTATTTGGACCACCTTCTTGAAAGTTTTGCCAATTATCGCCTAAAGTATCATACTTTTTTCTTTTTTCAACTTCCCCTAAAACATCATAAGCTTCATTTATTTCTTTAAATTTTTCTTCTGATTTTTTATCTCCCGGGTTTTTATCAGGATGATGCTTTACGGCTAATTTTCGGTAGGCTTTTTTTATTTCGTCTTGCGTTGCAGTTTTTTCTACACCTATAATTTTATAATAATCTTTATATTCCATATTTCAGTATGTCAATACCTTCCATTATATTGATTTACTAATAAAGGTAATAATTATTTTATAAATTATATACAGATTGTTTTATGCAATATATGAAATTCATTTTGGAATAAAATTGGATTAAAAAAAGAGAAGCCAATATTTTATCTTCTTAATACTTGAAATGAATTGAAAAAATTGCCAATTTCATTATTTGTATTATAATTTTTTTTCGTAACAACCGTAACATCATATCTTTTATTGTTAACAATACATTGCTTCACGGTTGCTATAGATGTAGCGCTTTCCGAAAAATATATAAAAGCTCTGCCGGGGTAACCATTAAAGTTAATAGCCTCTGCGTTTATATCTAATTCTGTAAAATCTTTTTTTCGCATGTTTATACTACTGTCCAGCATTAATTGCAGTGTAGCAGAGTCTTTTGTAAATCTTGCAGGTACATCTGTATAACTTACTTCAAATAGTTTAAATTTATCAATTGTTAAGGTAGATGGTTTCCAAGTAATAAAATGCGTTACTTGCTTGCCAAAAGCAGTAATTTCTTTTTTTTCGGTCTTTTTGGGGTTTGCAGGCATTTTTATTGAGAAACCACCTTCAGCAGACGTATAAACAGCCCATTCCGAATTATCATCTTTACATGAAAAAAGAAATAGAATACTTAAAATAAATATAATAAGAGTAATAACTTTGTTCATAATAAATAATATTTATAAAATAATGATTGTAAAAACATACATGCCCGTCCCAAAGAGGTACAGGCAGTAATTATATTACAAAACTACAAAAGTTTATTTCTTTTTTGCAGCTTCTTTATTTGCTTTATGACGCATATCCGGTGTGCCGTCTTTTTTTAACGGACCTGCCGGTTTTGCTTTTGCAGCTTCTTTATTTTCTTTATATCTCATATCGGGAGTGCCATTTTTTTTCACTTTTGTAGGCTTAACTCCTTCTTCTTTTTTATCCTTTTTATCTTCAACCTTTGTTGTTTTGGTTGCAGGTGTAGTTGTTTTTGGAGCTACTTTTTTATCTGCAGTTTGTGCAAATATCGACTGACCGATGATAAAAACTGAAATTAAAGTACAAACTAATTTTTTCATTTTACATAAATTTTGTGCTAAATTAATAAGTTATAGCACAAAATTCCATTTTTATGCTAAAAATTTTACTTAAACATTTCATAAATTAGATTTTTTAGAATAGAGTGAGTATATAACTTGTTTATTTTTACAAAACTATAAAATGTTACATTACACATTTTTTTGTTTTAAATGAAATTATTTAAATTATTTGTTCTCTTTTTCCTTTTTTTTCCTTTTTTTTCATTCGCACAACAAGAGCAATGGGATACTTATATGGCAAAATTCGCAGGTAAGCCAGGGTCTATTATGGTAGATTTAGGATTACAAGAAAAAGCACCCGATAAATTGTATCCTTATTTGGTAATAACCGGACCTAAAACAGTTAACTGCGACCACCAAGGCTTGCCCGACAAAGACCAAATAAATGCTATGGAGGAAATTTTAGATGCAAGCAGTAATTTTATTACCGGTATTACCGCAAAAAAACTAACTGGTACTTTTACCTGCAACTGCGAACGTTTAAATTATTATTACGTAAAAGATACTGTAAGTATTCGTAATGCATTGCAAAGAATGTATGCCCGCAGTTTTCCTAATTATGAGTATGTTCTAAAAATGAAATTAGATAAAGAATGGAAAACATACAGAACATTTTTGTATCCTACTGAAAACGACCAAATTTGGATGGAAAACAATAAGTTATTAACCGGTATGATTGCCAAAGGTGATAGTTTAATTAAAATAAGACCTATACAATTTGTTGCAAATTTTACTAAAGATAGTATGCGTAATCTATTTATTAATGATATTGCCGCTGCCGGTTTTATTACAAAGATTGCTAATGACAGCATGTTAAGTAATTATCCTTATCTGGCTATGATAACACAAACCATATATCCTAAAATAGAAATAATAGATTCTATTAATGTGATAATAAAAAACACTGCTCAAAAATATAAAGGCATTTATAACGGGTGGTCGTCACCAATTATAAAGTAATTGCAGCAATACACTCTTCTATGGTCACCAATTCTTGTGTGCTTGTAACGAAATTTTTGAGGCTTACTTTATTATTTTTCCGTTCCTCATCACCCGGTAGTAAAATATAAGTAATACCTCTTTTATTGGCATATTTCATTTGTTTGTCAAATTTAGATGCTTCAGGGTATATTTCGGCACGTATTTTAGCATTTCGTAATTGCTGTAAAATTTGTAATGAATAGGTTTCATTTTCACCGCCAAAATTGAGTATTAGGGCTTGTGTTCCTGTTTCCACATGTGTAGGAAACAATTGCAACTCCTCTATAACATCATAAATACGGTCTATGCCAAAAGAAACACCTACGCCCGAAATACCTTTTAAGCCAAATAGCCCTGTTAAATCATCGTAACGACCGCCGCCGCCTATACTGCCCATTTTTACTTGCGGGTGTGTGCATACTACCTCTACTATTATGCCTGTATAATAGTTTAAGCCACGTGCAAGAGTTACATCAATAGTTATGTTGTTTGTTATCTTTTTATTGTTTGCTAATTGGGAATAGTAATTAAGTGCTGTTTCTAATTCTTGCACACCGGCACTACCAATACTGCTTGATTTAAAAAAGTCTTTTAATACTAATATTATTTTGGTATTATCAGTAATATTTTTAGTATTATTTATTATATCTGCAATAATATAGAAATGTTCGGTAGGTATATTTCTGGTAGTCAATTCTGCCATAACACCGTCCCAACCTATTTTATCTAATTTATCTAATGCAATAGTAAGGTCTGTAAGTTGGTTTGGTATTCCACAAAGATCGGCAAGACCTGCAAGTATTTTACGACTGTTAATTTTAATGTTTACAGGCACTTTAAAGGCTTCAAAAGCAGATTGGTAAATACAAAATAATTCAGCTTCGTTAATGAGTGAGTTAGAACCTACAACATCGGCATCGCATTGCCAAAACTCACGGTATCTACCTTTCTGGGGTCTATCTGCACGCCAAACCGGCTGCATCTGATACCTACGAAAGGGTAGTGCTATGTCATTTTGATTCATAACTACATACCGAGCAAATGGTATAGTGAGGTCGTAACGTAAGGCACGTTCTGTAATTTCTGTAGATGAATAGGCTTGATTTTGCATTTTTTCCCATTCCTTAAACCTTAGTATTTTTCGTTCATCGGTTTGTTCGTGTAGTCCGTTATTAAGTATTTTAAAAATAAGCCTGTCGCCCTCTTCGCCATATTTACCTGTTAGAGTACTTAGGTTTTCCATAGCAGGCGTTTCTATGGGTTGAAAACCGTATATTTCAAAGATATTTTTTAATGTATTTAATATATATTGTCTGCGTTGAACTACTAAAGGAGAAAAATCTCTAGTTCCCTGTGGTATAGATGGTTTTGACATGTGTCGGTATATTGTGTATTATAGAATTGATTGCAAAATAACATCAACAATTTCATTTATTGTTTTATAGTACCATTCATTTTACAACTTTTTTTGAAGATGTAAAATGAATGGTACTTAATAGATTTTTTTTTATTTTTGAAAAAAAAATAAAGCATAATGCAAAATTTGCCAACACCTATTTTAGGAGAGATTTCTGCAATAACTATTACAACAACAAATTTAGACGAGTCGGAAGACTATTATAAAAAATTAGGCTTTTACGAAGTAGGCAGGTCTGATTGGCCTTTCCCTTGGCGACAAATTACAGATAATGTTTTGTTGATAATGCTTAGAACAGATCCTAAAATTTACATGGCACTCACTTATTACGTAAAAGAGTTAAAGCCTATTATTAAGAATTTGGAATCTAAAGGTATTGTATTTTATCATGTACCTAAAAAAGAAGATACGATACAACGTTATACTATTTTAACAGATGATGGTTTTTGGATAAGTTTAGTAGGAAATATAGCCGAATTTAATAAGCCAAAGGGGCCCGGAATGCTAACTATGGCACCTGAAGATTATTTTAGACCAGAGAAATATACCAATAAAACTATTGGTTTGTTTGGCGAATTAGCACACCCGGTAAAGGATTTAACTAAGAGTATTGAATATTGGCAAGTATTAGGTTTTCAGATGTTGTCAAAACAAGATTCGCCTTATCCATGGGCTATAATCAGTGATGGTTTGAGTATTGTAGGTCTTCATGAAACAAAAGATTTTTCTTATCCGGCAATTACCTACTTTGCTTCAGATATGAGAAATAAAATACAATTATTAAGAAATGATAATCTTACAAATATAACAGAAAAAAATAAGAGTAATGTAATATTAACAACACCGGAGCAACAGCATTTTTTCTTGTTTCAAATGGGTATGGAACAGGAGGGGAGTGCAATTATCCCCCAGACAGTTGAAATAAAATTAACCCCGATTGCTGTTGTAAGCAATGAACGAAAAACCCCGATAGATGATAATTGGGGTGAAATAATCTCTGAGATAACTTTAACTGAAGTTATACCGGAAATAGCATTTAAGAATATATCTAATTTCTCTCATTTAGAGATTATCTATTATTTTGATAAAGCAGAAAAAGAATCTATTATTTTTGCCGGCAAGCCCAGAGGAATAGAACATTATGAGGTGATGGGCATTTTTGCACAAAGAAAAAAAGATAGACCCAACCACATAGGTATTTGTATTGTAGAACTATTAGAACATAATGGTAAAATATTGAAAGTAAAGGGCTTAGATGCAATTGATGGAACTCCCGTATTAGATATAAAACCCGTGTTTAAAGAGTTTTTACCAACAAAAGAAATTAAGCAAGCTGATTGGGTAACAGACATGATGAAAAACTATTGGTAAACTTTGGAAGGTGATTTTTTTTAAATTTGATATTTCTATAAATAAGTAATGATACCTAAATGTCTAGTATCTTTTTTGATTTATTAATTTACAACAAGTAAATTGCAGTGCATTTTACTATAAAATACTTATGTCAGAAAAAATACCCTTTAAAGGTCTGTTTAATACAAAAACAATTATAATTTTAATATTAAGTATTATAACTTTTGCTGTTTTTTTTAATACTAAAGATAATCATTTTTCTAATTGGGACGATGACTATTATGTTACGAACGACCCCTATATAAAAGCATTAACTCCGCAGAACCTAAAAGTTATTTTTACAGAAGATATAACAAAAAATAACTATCACCCCTTCTGTATGCTGTCATTGGCAATCAACTATTATTTTACACAGTTAAACCCAATGTCCTATTACCTTACTAATGTATTTATACATATATTAAATGTAATACTTGTCTTTCTCTTTTTATTGCAATTATGTAAATTAATGAAGATTGAGGAAAAAGGAGCCTACTTTATAGCTGCTTTAAGTGCATTATGGTTTGGCATTCACCCAATGCATGTTGAGTCTGTGGGGTGGATTGCAGAAAGAAAAGATGTTTTATATACTTTCTTCTATATTATTGCTTTAATTACTTATCTTAATTATGTTACTACATTAAAATTAAAATGGATATGGATAAGTTTCTTTTTATTTATAGCCTCTTGTTTATCAAAACCAATGGCAGTAGTTTATCCTATGTCCTTGTTATGTATAGATTTTTTGCTACAACGTAAATTTAGTTTTAAACTCATAAGTGAAAAAACACTTTTTTTTATATGTTCTATAGCTTTTGGTATTATGGCTGTTTATACTCAAAATAGAACAGGTGCAATTGCAAAGTTTGAAACCTTAACTATTCAAGAACGGATTATGTATGCTGCATTTGGGTATATTAATTATATATCTAAATTTTTCGACCCCACTTATTTATCTACTTTTTACCCTTATCCAATACGGTTTACAACAGGTTATTTACCAAATATCTATTATGCTGCCCCTATAATAGCAATTGCCGTTACAGCTATACCTATATTTATAGCATTTAAAAATAATAAAGTTTATTTTAGGGTTGCTGCATTTGGGTTTGGATATTTAGTAGCAAATTTGATATTTGTGTTGCAGTTTATTTCGGTGGGTGCTGCTATAATGGCAGACAGGTATTCGTATTGTGCTTATATAGGATTTATATTCATGCTTGTGTATTTTATATATGAATTGATAAAAAAAATAGATGGTTCAAAAAAACAACTGAGTACATTTTTAATTTCATTTTTTAAAATAGTATTATATACATTTTTAGTATCATTTACAGTTTTTATAGGCTATTTGTGTTACGAACGCACTTTTGTATGGCACGATGCAGAATCGTTATTAAGCGATGCTATAGATAAATACCCTTACCCACCCACAAATGGTACAAATAGAATTGCTGTATTATCTTATAAATGGCGTGGTAATTTATATTATGAAGACAGCCTAAAAAAGGATTGGGATAAAGCATTGGAAGACTATAATGTTGTTGCACTGTTACGACAAGCAAATGCAAGCATGTACGATAAGATAGGTAATATATATATGAGTAAGAAAGAGTTTAGAAAAGCTGATTCTGTTTTCGCTCTTTCATTAGGCGAACAGGGCAATGTATATAAAACTTATTTAGACAGGGCATTTTTATTTTGTAGAACAGGTGATTCTATTAATGCACTAAAGAATTTTGCTATGTCAATGAAATTAAATCAATTGTCTGAAAAGATTTTTAGTGATACTGCTTTTAACGATGTACAAAATAAACAATATGCTGCTGCAATAAATGAATATAATTTATTATTGACCTTGTTTGCGTCCAATCCACATTATAATTTTTATCATGGTGTTGCGTTGTTTGGTCAAAATAAAAATCAAGAAGCAATAGCAGATTGGCAAAAAGCTCTTAGGGGTAATTCGGTAGAAGTAAGGCAATCTGCTGCTTATGATTTATGTGTGGCTTATGATATGCAGGGTAGAGATACCTTGGCAGTATTATATGCTGAAATGGCTCAAGGGTTTGGTTATAAAGTGGCCCCGGAATTTATGGCAAAATTAAAAGAGAAAAATAAACATACTAAATAGTTTGTAGTTATAAAGTAATTTGTTTAAATTGTTTAGTAATGAATATGAAATTTAATTGAATTTTTTATTAACTTTACCCACAAAAAATATTATAAATGAAAAAATATTTTATATTATTGTGCAGTGCTATTTGTTTTGCTTTTTCTTCTCATGCAGCAACCGGTGATACTACTTGGGTGCAAGCAAATATAGCCCAGCTATCTTGGTATGGCAATTACGATTCAACAATAAATTTCCCGAATACAGGAGTTTCTTATCGAAAAATATTGATGATATTTACATTGGGTAAATATGTTTGCCCTTCCGGTTCTACTTGGTGTGGAGATTGGGATTATACAGTAATGAATTATTTAATGACCCCACTTGGAGATACATTAGAATTGGGCAGGTTTATTACACCCTATGCAAATGCCGGTGCTCCAAGAACACCATGGACTTGGCAACAACATTATGTATATGATGTAACAGATTATGCAAGATTATTAAAAGACAGTGCTACAATGCGTATTTTATATTCCGGTTATTCGGGTGGTTTTACTGCAAATATTAAATTTGCATTTATAGAAGGTACTCCCGACCGTGATGTATTAGCAATAAAGAGATTATGGCATGGTAGCTATACTTATGGCGATACTACACATCTTGACTCTAATGATATTAACTTAAAATATCCTGTAGATACTTTAACTGCACCATCATCTACAATAGCTTCCGAACTTAAATTTACTGTTACAGGTCATGGTTCCGATGGCAATTATTGTAATGAATTTTGTTCTCATAATTACTATGTTTACCTAAATGGCGGTGTAATAGACACTTATAAAATATGGCGTTCGGATTGCGGCAGAAATGAATTATACCCACAATCGGGAACTTGGATTTATGAGAGAGCCAATTGGTGTCCGGGTGCAATGGTCTATTCCGAGCATCATAAATTGCCGGGAATTTCAGCCGGCACAACCTTTCCGTTAGATATTCAATTCGACCCTTATGTAATAGCATCGGGTAGTGGTTCGCCAAGTTATACTACCGAGGCAACTATTTTTTATTATGGAGGTTATAATAAAACACTTGATGCATCTATAGACCAAATAATTGCACCAACACTTAATGAAAATAATTTTAGAGAAAACCCTATTTGCGGTTCTCCGGTAATACATGTTAAAAATACAGGTGCAACACATATTGATTCTATTACTTTTAGATATGGTGTTGTGGACTCAGCACAAGTTACTTATACTTGGGTAGGTAGTTTAAATTCGTTACAAGAAACAGATATTGTTCTACCTGCATTATCTACATTAACAACAATGTCTGGCATGAGCGGTACTTATAATTTTGGTGTAAAAATTCTTTATGTAAACGGTAATACTGATAGCGACCCGTCTAATGATTCTATGACATCATCATTTATGGTAGCACCAAATTTCCCATCTTCTTTCAAAATTGTTTTTCAAACCAATAATGAGGCAATTGCCACAGGTTCTACAATAAGCGAAACAAGTTGGTTTATCTTTGATATGAATAATACTATTATGATAAGCAGAGCAAATGTAGCTATTAGCTCTACTTATACCGACACAATTCAATTAGCTCCCGGTTGCTATAAACTGGTAGTTACAGACAGTAGTTGCGATGGCTTGCAATGGTGGGGGTTTTCAGGCACTTCCATAACATCAGGTACTATGAGCGTACGTAAAATGAATAATTTTTCAATTCCTATGCATGGTTATTATACAAGTGGTACTTATAATAATGATTTTGGTTGTGGTTTTACTCAGTTTTTTACCATTAATTGGCCGGCAGGCATTACAGAGCTTTCGGATATGCGCGCTGGTATTGAAGCATTTCCAAACCCGGCAAAAAATGCAATTAATGTAGAATTAACCGGTTTAAGTAAGATAAATGGTAACATAACCATTATAGATGTAATGGGTAGAACAGTCATTCAGGAAAAATGTAATCAGTCGAATAAACAAATTGATATTTCGGGTTTATCTAATGGTGTATATAGCATAATATATGCAGATGTAGCTTCTCCTGAAAATAAGTTAGTAACAAGATTGTTAATTGCTAAATAAAAAAAATTACTATTATTTATATAAATGTTCTGCTTTTTTATAAAGTGGGACATTTATCATTTAAAGTAATAAATTTGCCTTTATCAATAAATAAGAAATTGTAACTATAACTACTTTTCCCTAAAATACTTCAAACAGTTGTTGCGTTTTTATTTCTGAAAACATTATTTTGTTGGCTGATTAAATGTTGCATTAATAATTATAGTAATTTATGAATGATAGAATATCAAAAATACAAAGCTTTTTAAAAGATAATGCTAAAGACTGTTTTTTAAATCACGCTTTAGCTTTAGAGTATATAAAAATAGGCAAAGATGAAGAGGCTAAAAAACATTTTCTTTTAAATATAGAAACGGATGCAAATTATGTTGCAACTTATTACCATTTAGGTAAATTATTGGAGCGTGAAGGGCTTTATAAAGAAGCTGTAGCTATATATGAACATGGTATGGAAAAAGCCAAACTGGCAAAAGATATGCATACCTACAATGAACTGCAAAGTGCAGCAGAGGATATTTAACTATATTACAAATAAGTGTTTTATTAATTCTTTTGGGAATAAAATATTAAGATAATAAACTTCATTATATTGAATTTAAAATGGACAAAAGAAACCTTGGTTTCTGATTTTAAGGTACATTGGATTTCGCAAAAATTTGCAAAACTTGAAAATTCTGTTTTGCTAACAGTTAGTGGTGGTGCAGACTCTATGGTAATGGCTCATTTATTTCTTAAAAATCAAATTAAGTTTGCCATTGCACATTGCAATTTTCAATTAAGAGGTGCTGAGGCAGACAAAGATGAAACTTTAGTAAAGGAATGGTGTGGTAATTACAATATACTATTTCATACTATTAGGTTTGATACAAAACAAAAAGTAGAAGAATGGAAAAAAGGAACTCAAGAAACAGCTCGAATTTTAAGATATGAATGGTTTGAGCAATTAAGAATATTACATAACTATGCCGGAATTGTAACTGCACATCATGCAAATGATAATGTGGAAACAATACTTATAAATTTGTTTAAGGGTACCGGTATTAGTGGTATGCACGGAATATTACCTGTAAATGGCTATCTATTAAGACCCTTATTAAATGTAAGTAAGGAAGTTATTTTAGATTTTGCCAAAGAAAATAATGTTCCTTATAGAAATGATGAATCTAATTTTAATGATGATTACCTAAGAAATGCATTAAGACTTAATGTAATACCTCAAATAAAAAAATACTTTCCAAACATAATTGATAATGTAAATGAAAGTATTGTGAGGTTCAAAGAAACAGAAACTTTGTTTAATATAACCATAGAGAGACAAAGGAAAGAACTACTTGAAAAAAGAGGTGAAGATTATTATATACCTATACTTAAATTAAAAAACAGAGAGCCACTAAATACAATTTTTTATGAATTCTTGAAACCCTTTGGTTTTTCATCATTGCAAATTCCACATGTTTTACAATTACAGAATGCTGAGAGTGGACGATTTGTAGCATCATCTACACATAGAATTATTAGAAACAGGAATTTCTTAATTATTGCAGCATTGCCAACTGTTTCGGCTACCGATTTTATTTTAATAGAGACAGTTCCCTGTTTCCTTAATTTAGGAATAAAAGAATTTACTTTTTCTATCATTGATAAAAAAGTTGATATTATTAATGACCCCAGATATGCTTATATTGATATAAAAGATATTGAATTTCCATTAATACTACGAAGAAAAAAAGAGGGAGATTATTTTTACCCATTAGGTTTAGCCATGAAAAAGAAAAAAGTAAGTAAGTTTTTAATAGACCAAAAAGTACCACTACATGAAAAAGATACTATTTGGATTTTAGAATGTAGTAAAAAAATAGTATGGGTAGCCGGTTATCGACTTGATGAACGATTTAAAGTAAAAGCCAGCACAGATAAAATACTTTTAGTAAAAATAAATTAAAATTGTGGGTGCATTATTTGGTTAATAAACCTGAAACCATGCGTGTAAGGTGAATTTAAATCGAGTACGAAAGCAAAAACAAACCCATAAACAGAACCCCAAAAGTGAGCATCGTGTGCTATATTATCACTACCTTTTCGAGACATATAAGCAGAGAACGCAAGAAATAATACTCCATATAAAATTCCCGGTATGCCTTTGGGTATAATAAATAAACCTATCTCAGCCCAAGGGAAAAAATAAATGGTAGCAAACAAAACAGCAGAAACCCCGCCAGATGCACCTAAAGAATGGTTGCGATGTTTGAAAAAAGCGGGCAGCGAAGCAACAACAATACCGGATAAATACAAAATAATATACATGTATTTATTGCTTATTTCATTGCATATTAATTCCATATTTGAACCGAAACTATAAAAAGTTACCATATTAAAAATCAGATGTCCCCAATCTGCATGTATAAACCCGGAGCTTAAAAGCCGATAATATTCCGAAGGCGTATTCATAGCATAAGGATAAAGTATTAATTTATTATATGTGTTACGGTCATTAAAAGCAATTATAGAAACAATAGCGGTAATTGCAATAATTATATATGTATAATTCATAAATAAGAGGTACGCTTTATGTGCGAAAGTAAATACAATAAATGAATTATTGTGTATTTATAAGTTGAATTATTGTAGCAATAAATCTTCTATTTTTTTAAGTAAATAAATAATTAGTTTTATTATTTAATATATATCAGATATTTTTT
>CAIWXG010000341.1 GCA_903916555.1 uncultured Bacteroidota bacterium | reverse complement strand
TTTGCTACTAAAAACTTGTTGCCCTAATATATTAGTGATGTTTACAGTAGCTATGTTGTATGATGTCGTAATACTCAAATTGTTTTTAACCGGATTTGGAACTATTGTAAATGTGTTTGTTTTCTCAATATTTGTCACCTCAGTATGGTCTCCAAATTTTGCTACCCAATAGTTTCCAACGCCATGATTGCCGGAAACATCACCATTATTTGCAGATGTATTGCCCGCAGCAATAAATGAACTATCATTGGTTGGTGCAACAGACATAAAATCTGTACCACCAGTAATACCTCCATAGGTACCCATCCAATCAATACTACCTATATTTGATAGTTTTCCTAATATTCCTTTGCCAATTCCCATATAAGGGAAATCTCTTCCTGCAAATAAATATCCTCCATCATTGGTTTGCTGTATTGCATTTATTTCATCGTTTCCACTCACATACACACACTTGTCCCATTGTTTAGTCCCATTTTTAGTTAGCTTTACTATCCACCCATCCCCTCCATAAGGGCCTCCACCAATATAACCGGTAACATCACCACCACTACCCCAAGTTTCTCCTGCTGCTATATAGCCACTATCGGTAGTTTGTAATATTGCGTATACCCCATCATAGCTTCCACCACCCAACGATTTCTCCCATTCCATACTACCAGTAACTGTTAATTTCATTACCCACATATCACTGGTTGTAGTATCACCGTGATGACCTGTAACATCCCCGTCATCAGAGTCGCTTGATCCCCCAACTATATAGCCACCATCAAAAGTTTGTTGCACAGAACTGGCAACATCACTTCTAGAACCTCCATAACATTTTGTCCATTCTATACTGCCCGTATCCATTAGCTTTACCATCCATAAATCGTAGCCACCATGATTCCCAATCACATCCCCATCGTTTGAAACTGTATAACCTGCAAAAATATACCCACTGTCATTAGTTTGCGTTACAGAATAAGCAATATCCTCTAAGCTACCGCCCAAGCATTTTTGCCATTGCAACACGCCGGTAGCTGAGATTTTGATAACCCACATATCCTTTCCACCGTGATTTCCCGTAACATCCCCGTCGTTAGATGTTGTATAACCGGCCACAATATACCCACTGTCAGCGGTTTGTCTTATATCGTAAGCTATTTCATCTCCACTCCCACCATAGCATTTTTCCCATTGGGTATCCCCCAAAGCTGTTATCTTCACCACCCAAAAATCCCCACCACCACCATGGTTTCCGTGGTTTCCATGCACATCGTCATTTGTAGAAGTTGCATAACCTGCAAGTATGTAACCACTGTCATAAGTTGCCCTTATTGCATAACAAATATCATATGCACTACCACCATAACAGTGCTGCCATTGTATTTGTGCATTTGCCTGCTGCATTAGGCAGGCAAGTATAAAAAAAGAAAGGATTGTTTTCATAATTGTATGTTTTATGTTATAAAGATAAGGGTTTTAAAAACAATAAAGATGCCTCACTTGGTTAATGTGAGACATCCTTACTTATTATTTATTACAATTACAATCTCCTTGTTTATTTAAATACTGTATATGCTTAGGTAAGGGTTTTGCTGTTGTAGGGTTCGGCGGCATTTGGTGCATCGTACTACCTTGTTGCATAAATGCGCCATTGCGTTGGTCGGCACTATTATCCAGTCCTGTAAATTGCCCGCTGTTAGTTGTATTGATGGCTGTAACAAAGTTACCATCCGTAAGCGAATTTAATAAATCTTTCATAATATACAATTTTTTTATTTAAATTTAAATATATTTTAATTTATATTAAATGTTTCACTTTTATTTTCTTATACTTTTTACCTATATAGAAGGAGCTTATCTAACAGAATATATTTTTACAAAAAAATGCTATGTTTTAATAAATAATTACATGTCTTCAAAATCATCCTTTCTTCCGGATTCCTTGCGAAAAATCAGGAAGAACAGCAAATTTCCTTCAATTTGACATATCTCATTTACCTACCTACCACCACTTTTTGCCACACATTGGTGTTACCGTTTTGTATGTTTATTAAATACAAGCCCGGTAGCCAAGTGGCTATATTTATAACTTCTTGGGTAGCACCTGTAGTTAATGTAAGTTTAGTTATGGCTCTGCCAGTAAAATCATATATGGTAGCTATGCTATTAGCAGCAAAACCGGCTTGGTTGCTTATGGTTATAAACTCTGTGGCAGGGTTAGGGTTTATTATATATTTATCATCTGCTTTGGGTGTAGTTGCAGTGCTTAAAATAGTGCAACCAATAGAATTAGTAAAGGGTGCATAGCCATCAATATCGCAATAATAGGCAGCGGGAATGTGTATCTCAGGATAAACACCGTTTTGCGAAAAACAAAGTAGGCGTAAACAATATGAAATTATATTTTGTACAGGATAAAAGGGGTCTCCCAAACAACCAATACCCTCCAAAACCATATATCTGCGATAATAATTAGTTGAATGATAAGAATCTATACCAATGCCTGAAAATTCAAATAGTTTATGATAAATCCCATTTATTAATATTGAATCAAGACTTTTAACAGTATCCACTAAATAGAATGTACTGCCTGAGTCCAAAAAATAACTTATGGTATCACCAACTTGTAAATTGTAATTGTAAAGAATACCTTCGCCATGATATTTGGTAAAATATACTATACCGGCTGCTGTATCTTCTCTAATAATTGTTGTAAACCAAACATGACCACCTATGCTTTCACATAATGTACTTGTATTTAATAGGTATTCAACAATAGTATCTTTATGAAAAATACCTAATGAATCTATTATTGGACTATAAGTAAAGGTATATCTCCAATTACAACCGTAGCCCGATCGGTCATTCAATTGTGTTACCCATTGGTTGCCGGGATTACTAAATCTTATTTTTTGTGCATTGGTAATAAATGCTGAAAGCAGTAAAAGGAATAATAATTTATGTTTCATAAATGTTTTTAAAAAACCGTTCTTCCTGATTTTCCGCAGGGAATCAAGAAGTAAAAATATGCCATTTCTGTGAATGTATTCATAGAAATGATGTTAAATGAATCAGTCTGTAACAATGGGCATCAAGTTAATATAGTAAATCCTTATCCGTATGGCATTTAGTCGGCCGGAAGGTGCATCTTGGTTCAGACAAAAAATCACACAAATAGCACCAACCCTCAAACCCTTACCTAATAACAAAAACACTCCAAAACTACTCTTACATAGGTGTAATTAAACCTTAAAAAGCTATTCTAAAATACAATACATTACACCCTAAAACCCAATACCATCCAAATACAAATAACTCACTATGATACACAAACGGGCAATTAATGAGCAATTATTTTTTTACAAGTACTTCATTATCAATAAATTACAAAAAATCAACTGCCCAAAAAAACTTTTAGTAATAAACGGGTTGTTTCCATAAACATCTTTTTTTTAACTGTTTGATGAAGAAAATTAGTAATGTAGTCGATAAGTCCTAATATAGTTTTTAGCTATAAAGTTTATTTGAATTATTGGCTGATTAAAATCACTGATTGTAGTGAGATAGGTCATATTAAGTATATATAGTTGGTAATAATTTTGTAAACAGCTATTTTTAAGAACTTCATTTAAATGGAAAATAAAGAACAAACAGTAGAAGAAGAAATTTTAATCAATTTTGAGAAAAAAATTGAAAATGGAGATAGTATAGAACCAAAAGATAAAATGCCGGATGGCTATAGAAGGCATTTAATAAGGCAAATATCTCAACATGCCCATTCAGAAGTTATAGGTATGCAGCCGGAAAGTAACTGGATAACGAGAGCTCCTACATTAAGAGCAAAACAAATTTTACTTGCCAAAATTCAAGATGAGGGCGGGCATGGCTTATACCTATATGGTGCGGCAGAAACATTAGGTATTTCACGCAGCGAATTGATAGAACAATTACATACCGGAAAAGCAAAATACTCTAATATATTTAATTATCCTGTACTTACTTGGGCAGACATAGGTGCAATAGGTTGGCTGGTAGATGGGGCTGCAATTGTAAATCAGGTTTCTTTACAACGTACCTCTTATGGGCCATATAGCCGTGCTATGGTAAGAATCTGTAAAGAGGAAAGTTTCCATCAGCGGCAAGGTTACGAGATTATGGCTAAAATGATGGCAGGCACTAAAGAACAACAAGAAATGGCACAAGATGCAATGAACCGCTGGTGGTGGCCGTCTTTAATGATGTTTGGTCCACACGACAGTTCTTCGCCACATAGTGGCAATGCCTTTAAATGGAAAATAAAAAGACATTCTAACGATGAATTACGTCATAAATTTATTGACAAAACCGTGCAACAAGCACAAGTAATAGGCTTAAAAATACCGGATAAAGACTTGAAATGGAATGAAAAAAACGGTCATTATGAACATGGTGCTATTAACTGGTACGAATTTCATAAGGTAATTGCAGGTAATGGCCCATGCAATAAGCAGCGCATGGAACACCATATAAAAGTGCATAATGAAGGTAAATGGGTAAGAGAAGCAGCAGAAGCACACAGATTAAAAAAAGAAAGACAAAACTAAAATTTTATATAAAATGACAACGGATACACAACTTGAATTATGGGAGGTTTTTATGCAAAGTAAACCGGGTGCTAATTATATTCATGCCGGTAGTGTACATGCATCAGACAAAAGTATGGCTTTACAAAATGCTAGAGATACTTATTCTCGCAGAGGCGAGGGAACAAGTATATGGGTAGTACCGGCAAATGCAATTGTGGCATCGAACCCTGACGATAATGATTTGTTTTTTGACCCCGCAAATGATAAAGTATATAGACACCCTACTTTTTATGTAATGCCAAAAGATGCTAAAGCAATATAAAAATAAAATTATGACAGAACAATCTTTATATAATTATTGCCTTAGAATGGGCGATAATGCACTTATACTCTCTTACAGGCTTAGCGAATGGTGTTCTAATGGCCCAATGCTGGAGGAAGACTTGGCACTTACCAATTTTGCTTTAGATATGATAGGCAGAGCACAAGCTATACTTAAATATGCATCTGAACTTCAAGGTGGTGTGAAAACAGAAGACGACCTTGCTTACAGAAGAAGCGAGCGTGAATATTATAATAATTTGATTACAGAATTGCCTAATGGAGATTTTGCCCAAACTATAGTACGTCAATTATTTATTTCGGCATTTGAGTTTTACTTTTTTACCGAACTGCAAAAAAGTAACAATGCTACCTTATTGGCAATTGCAGTAAAGACATTAAAAGAGGTAAAATACCATTTAATGCATGCCACAGATTGGGTTATTAGATTAGGAGACGGCACTACAGAAAGCCATAAAAGAATGCAAGATGCAATTAATTATTTATGGATGTTTACCGGTGAGCTTTTTGAAATGGACTTAATAGACACTACACTTATAGAAAAAGGTATAGGTGTAGATTTAATGTTACTACAGCCTAAATGGCACAGGCATATACAACAAGTAATGTATGATGCTACATTGCAATTGCCAGAAGAAGGATTTATGCAAACAGGCAGCAGAAAAGGAATACATACCGAATATTTGGGTCATATATTGTCTGAAATGCAATACTTGCAACGAACCTACCCGGATGCAATATGGTAAGCAATATTATTTTGATTATGGATGGTATTGATTTAGGGAAGAAATATAGTAAAATATAAATTATTATGTAACAAAAAATAATCCCGATTTGGATGATATTATTATAGAAAAATTTCATCCAAATCAGGATTAAAAATGAATAATATACAATTTATAAGAAATATTTTACAATAATAGGTCTCAATGTGCAATAAAAATTCTTGCAACTCTTTTGTTAAATAATTCTTTGTTTCATAGCTTCGTATAAAATCATGCCGGCAGCTACCGATACATTTAGCGAATCGAATGAACCTTGCATGGGAATGCGTATTAATTGGTCAGCTCTTTTTAATACATCCTTGCTTATTCCGGTATCTTCAGCACCCATAACTACAACTGTTGGTATAGTTAAATTGCTCTCATAAACCGGCACACTGCCTTTCATTTGCGTACCTAATATTTGTATGCCATTTAGTCTTAAAACATCCATAGCTTGTTGCACAGATGGTGTACGGCACAATAATATCTTTTTTAATGCACCTGCCGAAGATTTTATTGCTTCTTCAGTAAGCGATGCTGCATGAGAGGTAGGTAAGATAATACCTTGTGCACCACAGCATAATGCACTACGAGCTATTGCACCCACATTACGTACATCCGTAATGCCGTCTAACAATAAAAAAAGCGGTACTTTCCCTGATTCAACCACATACGAAATGGCCGCCTGTAGATCTATATATTGAAGTAAGGATGTCCAAGCAACTACACCCTGATGTTGTGTTTTTGTAAGGTAGTCTAATTTTTCTACAGGTACTTGGCTAATAGGTATATTATGTTCTTTTGCTAATTGTTTTATGTTTATTATTTCTTGCCCTGAGCCCGACCGCAATAAAAATATTTTTTCTATTGTAACACCTTGCTCCAAAGCTTCTAATACGGGCTTACGACCTACTAATAATGGCAGAGAACTTGTAGTTTTCATGGGCAAATTTACATTAAAAAGGTGTTCTTCCCAATTCTTCCTCCCAATCATCTATAAATGAATTGTAGAAACCATAAAATAAAAATACAAAGTGCCAATTACAAGAGACACATTTATATTGTTTTACATTCTAATGATGACCATCATGGAACACTATTTTACAAATGTTATAAATACAGTTTTGTTTCTTTATAACTAACACCGGCACCAAGTAATTCATATCATAAATGTACATTAACCCTATGTTATTTGAAAAAAATGGCTTTATTATTTTATTGTTTATATATAATAATGTCTTTGTAATTGTATTTATGTACTAAAGTATCTTTTACTACATTTGTGTCAATTGCCTTACAATTAACGGTTGCGAGTAATAAGTAATTTACTGAATCTTTTACTATTAAATCTACTGACTCTCCTTTAGCTTTTAATCTTCTTCGTTCCGATTCTGCTTTGCTCATGGTAGGGTAGTCTCCAATAATCATTTTGTATGTATTTACATTTGTATCAATTGGGTATGTTACAGCATTAGAATCTATTTTTTTATGTGCAGAATCTACTAATGCATTGTTTTTCTGCGGTGAATCTATAACAGGTGCAGGTGCTACTCTGTGAGGACTATGCCCGATATAATAAGATATAACAAAAATACTTACGGCTAAGATAATAAAAACAATACCTACTAAAATTACTCTACTCCAGTTTACAGTCTTTCTTTTTGTAGGTTCAGGTTCTGGGGCAACCGTTATGGGTTGTTGCGTTTTGGCAACCTTTGCCGGTTTTGCCATTTGCTCATCTAATTGTCTGCTGTTTTTTATGGTTGGCAATCCCCCTGGCGTAAAATTGAAATGTTCGTCTGTAATAAACTTTACTCTACCGTTTTCTTCAATAAATGTACCTATCCCGTCAATTGTAGAAGTTTTGCCGGCAGCCAAATCTTTTCTTGTCTGTATGCTATAGTCCCGTAAATCATTAGAAGCTTTTGCAATACTTACCTGCTCGTTGGTAGCTATAAAATTTGCTAGGTTATCGTCTATTGAGCCACCCTGTGTAACAACCACTTCCCATGATGCACCAAGCAATGATTTGCCATCATGTATAACCGGTCTTTTCTGTAATTCTAAATTTCCTAGACCGTGTATATAGCAAAAATGATTTTTTAATAAATATAATCCTATGTATTTAGTTATTTCCATTTATAATAATTGCATTAAAATTACTTGTTTAAAACTTTAATCTTATTCCTCCGTAAGCATTAAAACCATAAGCTTGGTAACCCAACCATCTTTCATAGTTGCTGTTTAGTATATTATTTAATTGCAAAAAGAAGGAAAGTCTAATTTTATACCAATATTCAACATTTGCACCAATATCGGAAATAATGTTGAGATTTTTTACTTTTTTGTTTTCATCAATTACATGTATGCCATCTAACACTGCAAAATAGCCATTTATTGCTAAGTTCTTAATCGGATTTACATTTATAGTAGCTTTTATTTTTAATGTAGGTTGTTGCCATACAAATTCTTGTTTTCCATTAAAATAATTAAAATAATCGCCCGATAAACTTGCCGACCAAGTATTTGCAACAAGGTATTTTAATGCAAATTGAAAAGATATGGAATTCACAGTATCATTTACTAAGTTAAATTTATTTTTATCACCTGTAGTATCTTTAAAAGTACTTAAATTTTTCATATTCCACCAACTTGTACGTGCTTCATAGCTAAGATTTTTTAATAAATTACCATCAATATTTATAAATATTTCATCAAGACGGGTTTGTTTTGTAGAATATATAGTAGTTAAATAGGGATTTTCATTTGTCAAGTCTTGATATGTATTTAATTGTAAGCTTGATTTTATTCCTCCGCTTAATGTAATTGGTAAATTTGAGAGCAAATATTTTGCAATAAAATCGGGTAATAAATGTGTAGTACCATTTTTGCTGACGGCAGCACTTAAATAAGCATGCATTCTAAAATTTTTATTATGGAAACGTACACCCGGTTCTAATTCTAAAAAATTATTAAACTTACCCGCTGAATCATTTTTTAAATAATTCATTGTACCATCTACATTTAATACATATTGTATTTGGGTATCTTTTTCGTAAGAAAAAGGTGCAATAAAACCTAAACCGGTTTCAAAAGCATTATATCTGGCAGTATATAATGATGCAGTTACTAAAGGGTGATATTTTAAAAATTGTTCTTCATTGGCTTTACTTAATACATCTGCAATAACTTTTACTGTTGTATAGGTTTGTCTTACAGAGTCGCTTTTTAAATCATAAAGCTTATGGTCGTAACCATAATAATTGTATTGATTTCTTTCTACGTTAAAAGTTGAATGCCAATCATATTTTTGGCTATGATATCTGCCCTCTGCTTCTAAGCCGCTAAGAGCAGTTTGTTGAAATTTAATATCGCCTTGTTGCGAGATATGATGAATATGCAAATAAGATTCATATTCTGTAGAGGTGAAGCCACCCATACCGGCATCAAGAAATAGTGTTGTAAGATTGCCGGCACCTACTTTTATGTAATTAGGATAAGGTATAATAAGAGTATCTTTTCCTAATGCCAACGGGCGTAGCAGTTCGGAATTATAGGTATAATATAAAGATTGTTGTGGTACTAAATAATTAAAAAACGGATGCGAAGTATCTGTTGCGGCTAATTGTGGTATCCAAATTGGCTTTGGAGCTTGCCTTACTTTTGGTTTGTACGATTGTAGTATTTCTATTGTATTGCTATTAATAACGGTATCATCGCCTTTAGTTTGTCCTAAAAGTAATATAGGGCAAACCAAGATTATTAATAAGATGAACAGCCGTATTATTTTCATATATAATTATATTATTATTTGTCGTCAGATAATTTAGATTTTTGTTTTTCTAATTTCTTTACTTCAATTAGTTTTTGTTCTGCTTCTAATTTTATATCATTGAGTTTTGTATGTTTAACAATACTTTCTAAGGTTGCTTTTGCATTGAAATAGTCTTTTTGTTTCATAAATAAATCAGACAATAGTATATATGATTTTACAATCCAGTAATCATATCCGGCAGATTGTTTTATTGTTTCATTTGCGGCGTTTTCCGCTTTTACCAAACTATCTTGTGTTAGTAATATTTCTGCTATATGGTATCTTGATTCTGCTGCAATTTCACCGTTTTTATTGGTACTTAATTGTTTAAAAATAGGTATTGCATCATTTGCTTTTTCTGTTTTTTGCAGTGCTTTTGCTTTAAATAAATGACCTTGGTCTATACTTTCTGCCGACAGACCAAACATTAATAATAAAGAATCAGAATAGGCAATTACATCAGTATTTTTATTACAATAATAACTGCTTTTTATCATACCTAAATATGCAGTTTCAAGTGTCTGATTATTATATATGTGATTTCTAAGGCTGTGATAATAATTAAAAGCTGCTGTATAATCTTTGTTGTTATATGCAATTACTGCAGCATGATGTGTACTATTATCAGAAAAATCACTCCAATCTTTTGCAAGAACTTTATTATAATCATTGAGAGCTTCAATATAACTCTGTAGTTGATAGTTGCATTCTGCACGATAATAATAGGCCTTTACTGCAAAAATTCCATTGGGATAATTGCTAAGATAATCTGAAAAAGCTTGTTTGGCAGTATCAATTTTCCCGTTTGTATATTGAGCCTCGGCAGCAGCATAATAGGTGGAGTCTAAAGAATTGCTGTCTGATGAAGGTAAATTATTTTCTTTAAGCAACTTTGCAAAACTTGATGGTTGATTACTTTGTATATAAAGATTTTTCAATGCATCTAATGCCGGAATTCTATCTTCTGAACTTGGGTAATATGTAACTATTTTTTTATATGCCGCAATTGCTTTTTCTATATTGTTGTTTTGTTGCTGAATAAACCCAATTTTCATATAGGCTTTTGTAGCGTAGCTTATGTCTTTACCGGTATCGGTAAGTGGCAATAAATAATTTAATGCTTGCGTATTTTTATCTTGTTCAAGATAGGTTACTGCAATTTCGTATTGTGCTTGTGTGTTATATAAAGATGTAGGTTGCTTATTTACTAAGGTTTGCAATAATTGTATTTTGTCGTTATGTTTATTTTGTAATCCTAATATTATACTTTTTTGGTAGGTTGCATAGTCAAGATTATTGCTGTCTGTAGCAATTATTTTATTATAAAGTTGTATAGCTTTTCCAAAGTTTTTTTGTAAGAACACAGCATCTGCTTCTAAAACATTTGCTAATTGTGTTGAATAATTGTCTCCGTTTTGTGTTTTTTGAGCCATATTGAAATAACTCTGAGCTTCATTATAGTTTTTTAATTCCATAGCTGCATATCCCATATTTAGGCATGCATGTTGTGATGTAGCCAATGGGCTAATATGGCTAATTTCTTTAGTGGTTTTTTTTGCTAAAAAACTTTGTGAAAAAGTGATTGCATCATTATAATGCCCTAACCGATACGCCAATTCTCCTTTCCAAAATAAGGCTGCAGCTTCATAGTCAATATTTATCGGGTGCTGTAATGATAAATTAAAATATTCATACGAGCTGTTTAAAATACCTTTTCTAAATTGTTGTATTGCATAACCAAAAGTGGCTTTTTGGTATGATTTTCTATAACTATCATCTCGTTTTTTTACCTTATCTAAATGCTTTAAAGCTTCTATATAGTTGTTTGTTTTTATTAATAAATCAGACAATAACGTATTAGCTTCATCTTTATATTCTGTTTCGGGAAATGTGGTTAGCAAATTGGTTAATTGTCTTGATGCCTCATCATTATAACCCATTTCAAAACTAATCATTGCATAAAGCATCATAGAAGCTTCCTGCTGACCGAGATTGAAATTTAAATCGGCACATAAACCAAAGGCGTTTCTTGCACCTATTTTATCTTTAGATTTTAAATAACAATCGCCTAATAAATACATGGCAGTTTGTCCTAATGAATCTTTGGCATTACTTAAAGATTTAAATTTTTCAATAGCTTTATCCCATTCATTAAGCCTGTAATTACAATAGGCCATTTTATATAAATCTACTTTTCTTATTTGGTCAGAATGGTCGTAATAAAATTCAAATAATGGTTTTGCTTCTGCATATTTTTGGTCTTCAAAATAAATTTGTCCTGCGAGTAAATGGAAATCAACATCATAAAAAGATTTTTCAGATTTATTAATTGTATTTAATGAGATTTCAAGAGCCTTTTTTTTGTTTCCCATAAAATAATAGGTCTCTGCTATGTAATAGGGTACTACAGTTTTATATTGCCTATCGTTTACTATTATATTAAAACTTACCAACGCAGCATTATATTTATTTTCGTTATAGGCAAGTAGCCCATAATAATAATTACCGGCTTTATAGTATTTACCTTCTTTCAGTTCTTTCATAGATGAAAATAAAGGTTCTGCTTTTTCAAATTGCTTATTATTAAAATAGCAATAGGCCATTTCAAATTTTTCATCAGCAATTTCTTCATTACTAAGGCTGCTGATACCTGCCGTTTCATAATAAGGTATAGCTTCCGATAACCGGTCTTGTAAAAAGTAATGTTGCGCTAGTGTATAAGCTATTCTTTGTTTGTAATTAGGAACTTTTGTTGTTTCCAACATATTTAATGCAGAATCTTCCCATCCTTGTACTTGCGATTTAATACAGGCTGTTACTAAATTATATTTTATATTCTCTTTATCACTTGCTTTTGTTGAAAATAATTCATGTTTTTCAGAGTTTAGATATTCTCTGGCAGATTGAGCGGCAAGGGCGAAATGTTCATTTTTTAATTGGTCGTGGGTAAGATTAAGATAATTATCTGAACCGGAAGTTGTATATACTGAAATTTGTGCAATACAATCTATTTTACATAGCAACAATAGTGCTATGTAAAAAACGATTGCCGGATGCCCTTTTTGTATATGCAAAAACATTGTTATTTGTCATTAAAAATTTAATGTTAGATTTATACTTGGAAAAAGTGGTAATTGATAAATTTTAACATTAGTGATTCTATCTATATAGAAAATATTTTGCCTATTATAAACATTAGTAATTGCGAAGGTAGCATCTAAATTAGTCTTTTTTGTAAATGTAATCTTTTTGCGTACAGAAAAGTCAAGTCTATGATAATAGGATAATCTGCCTCCATTTATTTGGTCTGCATATAAAACATTTAATGTGCCGTTTTGTTGCAAATAATTGGTAGCAAGCCCGTTACCTGTCATATTTAAATTTTCATAAAAACCTTGAGTTTGTGTAAACGGGAATGGAGAACGCATATTAAAACGAGTGGAAATATCCCAATTTTTGTTTTTACCTGCTGTATAAGCTGCTACTAAATTTACATTCAAGCGTGTATCAAACGGAGTAGGGTATGTTTGAATAATATTATTAGGACCAATACTTGTATATTCAACTATTTGCGAACCAATTGCACCCCATAAATAAATTCTATCATAACTATATTTACCCGATAAATCTACACCGTAAGCCTTACCCGAAGCAGCTACAAAATCAGGGTCGTTTGAATAAAGTTTATTTCTGTTAAACTCATCTATTTGCCCGAAATATTTTATCCATGGTTCTAAATTAAATTCTATATTTTTTACATCTACCTCTAGTCCGCAAACCGCATGATAAGCTGTTTGTAAATTTGTTTTTACTGCTTGTCCGTTTGCATCTTTAATTTGCTGGTCAGGGCTAAGTAAAAATCCTGTAAACAAGTTTACAATATCTCTGTCGGTTTTAGTACTTATTATATTTTGGGAGTAAATACCTGTAGCTGCCTTCAGTCTTATGTTTGGGGTAATGTTATATTTTATACTTGCACGAGGTTCAATAGTAGGAGTGTTGATTTCTGAGTAATATTGACAACGCACACTTGGTTCAAAAATAACTTTGTCACTAAAATCTTTTCTAAACAGGAAATAGAGAGCGGCTAAAGTACTTTGTCTATTTTCGGTAGTGCTAATACCCGCAAAACTATTATAATTAAGAGTAGTATTAAAACCGCTAACTTCTACACCATATTTCAATTGGCTGTAGTTAGGTAAAAAGTAAGTGAAATTTATTGCAGCTTCAAAACCGTTTATAGAGCTATTTCGAGGTAAGGTATCGGTTGCAGTACCTATTTCATTTAAATTGATGCCATAATTTGAAAAAGCAAATTTTGCCTCTATTAAAGCAGTTGAATTGTTTGGTGATACAACGAAGTTTGCACCCACACCTCTTGCTTTCCAGCTATAATTGGCAATTTCTATATGTGATGTGTCATTAAGTAATTTAGCTTGGTCATTAAAACTAAATCCAAAAATATTTAATTTACTTCCGTTATCTCCGCTAAAAGTTATTTTACCATATACATCTGTAAATTTATAAGGTAAACCATTTTCAAAAGTTTGCCCAAGACCACCATAAAGGCTTTTGGATGTTTGGTCTAAATAAGAAGATTTAGCAGTTACTAAATAAGAAATGCTAGTGCCATTATCGTTTTTAGGTTTAAGCATTGGGCCTTCTAATAAAAAACGACTCATAATAGGCGAAACGGATAAAATACCTGAAATTTCATTTTTATTACCATCCTTTGTATGTACATCAACTACCGCAGATGTACGGTTGCCGTATTGAGCACCAAAACCGGCAGAATACACATCTACGTTTCTGATTGCTTCCGTTTCAAAAACAGAAAACAAGCCTATTGAGTGGAATGGATTATAGATTGTAATACCATCAAGATAAATACCTGTTTGCACAGGTGAACCACCTCTAATATACAATTGCCCACCTTGGTCGCCTGTAAATACTACACCCGGAATTACTTGTAAGTATTGTGCCAAATCGGGTTCGCCACCGGCACTAGGCAACATTTTTATTTGTGCAGGGTCAAATTGAGTAATACCTATACCTGTATGTGTAATTTTATCGGTTCTATGGCTTGAAACTGTATGGATACCTAATTCTACTTCTTGCTTAGTTAAAGAAAGATTCTTAGTAACAATAACTCCGGGTAGTAAATTGATATTTAAAGTAATCGAATCATAAGATAAAGCAGTGGCTATAACTGTATATTCACCCGGAGTAAGAGAAATAGAATAGTATCCGTTAATATCTGTTTGTACACCTGTTTTGCCGTTTACTACTATTATATTGGCTCCCATCATAGGTTCGCCGGTTTTTTTATCTTTTACAAATCCTTTAATACTGCCGTTTTGTGCAAATGATGTTGAAATAATTAATAAGGAAATAATAAATAAAAAAATACCTTTTTTTTGCATAAATAATATTAATTTGTTATGTACTGCGAATTAACTAAACAGGTACACAGTCTAAAAGGTAGCAAAGATAGCTAATAAGGCAATGCTTACAAATGCGAATTGGAGCAAAAAATAACGGATAGACCTGTTTTTTGAAACAAATATAAATTATAACATAATCTTATGAAGATAACGCTACCTGAGAAAATTGAGGAATAAACTCAGGTAGCGTTTTAATTAATTTGAAGTTTTCATGAAATCAACTATTTTTTCTGCCTCTATAGCTGTAAGGTTTGCCCTTACTTGCATGTGTAAAACAATGGTTTGCCATTGATGGTCTGAAAAATCTACCGGCGTAGGTATATTATGGCAACGAATACAGTTCTCGCTCCATAATTGAGTTCCGGTTTTTTTTGCAATTGTAACTTTTGCCGTCGTGCAATTTTGTAAGAAGTAGGCGAATAGGATAATTATGATTGTATATTCGATTCTGTTTTTTTTGTTTTTCATATTCATTATTATAAACCGGTTGCTAAATAAATTTGAAACATATTTATGGTACTAGTGGCCATATTCATGTTGTTCGTGGTGTTCATGCTCATTGATGCAGGTGCACCGGAAGTTGTTTGATAACCCAGTTTTAAAACTGTTCGCCACGAAAACCAATAATTAATGCCATAAGATAATTGAGATTGCTGACTATACCATAATGAGCCAAGTGGCGTATTATAATTTGAATACCTGCCAACAAACTCTATATTCTTCAATATATTATTATTTATTAATGTAGGTCGATAGGCTACTTGTAAATAAAATGCATTGCTGTTATTTTTAAAAGTATAACGCGCAGCTTTTATCATACCAGAAGTATCAGGATTAAGATAGGTAGCATCACTTACATTAGAATTATTATATTGAGATTTAATGTCAATTAGACCACTTATTGGAGTAATTGTTTTAACAAACGAAAAATCTATAGCACTTAATATCGCCTTAACATCTTTATAATTCATATCCATATTAAGTGTATCGTTTGCGAACGGGGAGTTTACAGCTCCGGGTTTAGCATAATAAGCCGAAAAACCTATTTCCATGCAGGAATTAGAAAATGGTAAAAAGCCTATTCGAGAACCTATTGCTTTGTTTTTGTTGTTATCGTTAAAGTTTTCGTAGCTTAACATACCTGCTTCTGTTTGCGATGTGGTGCCGTCTTTTATTCTTGGTCCATTTACAGCATATACCGAATAACTTAATTTAGACAATCCCAACTGCATCCCGCCTCTAATTTCAACTCCTATGTCGGCCATTGGCAACATGCCATTGTCGTGTCCTAAACCTAATGGTGCATCACTAAGCTTATTTACCCAAGAAGGGTGTAGTTTTTCTCCAAAAACACCAAAAGGCACTAAGATTTTACCTACTTTAATAGTAATTCCATTAGCAACAAGATAAGATGCATTGGCATAACCTAAGCTAAGATTGTATTGATTATCCATGTATTCCATTTCAATTTCGCTTTCAAAAAGAAATTTGTTACCCAAACGCCATAATAGAATTGGGTTAAAGGAAGTCATATTAAAGCTTGCATTATCTGATGAAGCATCTAAGCCAAATTGAGCAAATCCTCTTAACTTGAAATGGGAATTTTCTGTTTTCTTTAGAGTGCTTATCTCTACTTTAATTGAGTCTAACTGTTCTTGTATGGAATTTTGTGCATAAGCAGTACTCATCCCAATAAAAAAAAGGATTAATATTATTTTTTGTCTCATAAAATTGTTTTTTAATGAATAATAATAGTTTTTGATACTTGATTCATATTGTTACCGTTCATAGCCATTAGGCTTATTGAATAGGTACCTACTGTAGTATATATATGAGAAGGGTTAGCTTCTGTAATTTTACTGCTACCGTCTCCAAAATTCCATTCATAAGCATTTGCATTTGTGCTGCAAGTAGATGTTACTGTAATTGCTACACCTACGGTACCTGTGCCGGGGACAGTGCAACAAGCCATAGGATTAATTGTTTTTGTACAGTTAAAAAACGATATAACTATGGCTAATGCTGATAGCAGCATTATTATGTTTTTTTTCATAATATTTTTTTGATATTTTAAAAATTAAAAAATAATTTATATATAAAATAGTTTATACATAGAAGAAAATACAAAAAAAGTAGTTTTTCTATGAAAAATCTTGGTTAGGATTAGGTTTTAAATTCTAATATTTCTAATACTAATGTATAGTAAGCATTTACTATGCAGGAGGGGTGGTAATTGAGTGTATGCTAGTTTGGTGGGGGTGTACTTAATTAAACGATGATAATAAGTATTGAAAATTATTAAGGGTTGAATAAATTCTAAATTAGATAGTGCAATACTAATTTTAGATAAGTGATGGTAATTTGTTTTTAGAGATTTAAACTCATCTTTGCAACACCCATTATTGTTATGGGTATTTTTCATGCCGCATTTCTTGCACTTATCTGTTTCTTTGTGGCTTAAATTAAAAGATGCTATTTTTCCCATGCAAAAATGTAAATGCACGGTAGCACCCATTGCGCTAGCCATGTACAACATAAGCAAGAATAATACAATAGCTTTTTTTCATATTTAAGTATAGCAAAGATAATTTTAATTCTAAATAAACAAAATGATAGTAGTCATTGAAAAAATATTTTAAATAATACTGAATTTATTTGCGGTAGATAACTTCTTTAAAATAGTCTTTTTCTTTTAACCTTACTTTTAAGTGGTTTATATTACATTTGCTTTATCCAAATCTTGTACATGACACTACTATCTATTTTACTGCTACAAGCAGATACCGTAGGCAAAGGCATTACCCCTGCAACAACACCTTCACCTGAAAAAATATCCTTATTCCATTTATTAATGGAAGGTGGGGCATTAATGATACCCTTATTATTATGCTCTTTGCTATTAGTATATATATTTATAGAACGATTAATGGTTATACGCAAAGCATCTATTATTGATAAATCATTTATGCCGCGCATTCGTGATTTTGTAATGCGTGATGATTTGGCAGGAGCCAAAACTGCTTGTAAGGCATCAAATACGCCCATATCAAGGATGGTTGAAAAAGGGATAAACCGAATTGGAAGACCTATGGAATTAATTGAAAAAGCAATGGAAAATGAAGGAAAGTTGGAAATATATCAACTAGAAAAAAATCTATCTATTCTTGCAACAATAGAAAATATTGCCCCCATGTTTGGTTTTTTGGGTACAATAGCCGGTATGATTATTTTGTTTTTTAATGTGCAGCATCAAGGTTTTTCTTTAGATACGATAGCAGGCGGTATTTATACAAAAATGGTTACATCGGCAGTTGGTTTAATTATTGGTCTGCTTGCCAATGTAGGTAATGCCTATTTAAACGCACAAATAAATAAAAATGTAAACCGAATGGAAACTGCTAGTATTGAATTTTTAGACCTGATACAGGAAACTGTATAATAAAACCTATTGAATATGAATTTAAGAAGGAGTTTAAGAGAAAAAACAGCAAGCCATCCATCGGCATTAAATGATATTTTATTTATTCTTTTGTTGTTTTTTCTAATTATTTCTACACTCGCGAATCCAAATGTTGTAAAACTGAGCATTCCTAAAGCAAAAAGCGATACCAAAGCAAAACAAACTGTTGTAGTATCTATAAACGATAAACAAGAGTTTTTTGTTGGTACACATAGCGTAGCCATAGACTCTCTTAAAAATTTTATTGCCGGTGCAATTGCAAAATCTCAAGATGTAGAACCTACAGTAGTTATTAATGCAGACAAACAAGCTACAGCAGATAATATTGTTGCTGTTATGCGTGCTGCACATGATTTAAATTTACATACGGTGCTTGCTGTAGAAAACAACAGCCGATAATACTACATATCTTTATGAATCCTCCCGAGTCTCAAAAGCATATGCTTTCAAAGTCAACATTTATAAGAGGATTGCAATGCCCAAAATCGCTTTGGTTGTATAAACACCATTACAAATTAAGAGACATTATTAGCTTGAAGCAAGAATCTATATTTGTACAGGGTACTAATATAGGTTTATTAGCAAGACAACTTTTTGATGGTGGTATTGATGCATCGCCACCCGATAATTTTAATTATTTACAATCTGTAAATGATACATACAAATACATTAATGAGGAACATGAAGTAATATATGAAGCTGCATTTCAATCTAAGCAAGTATTGGCAGCAATAGATCTATTGGTAAAAAGAGCAAATAAGTGGTATGCTTTTGAAGTAAAAAGTACTACAAGTGTAAAAAAAGAACATTTAATTGATGCTGCATTACAATATTTTATAATCACAAATTGCGGAATTGAATTAAGTGATTTTTTTATTATACACCTTAATAGAAAATATAAAAAAAATGGATATTTAGACATTCATTCACTTTTTACTGAAAAATCTGTTTTGTCGGAAATATTAAGCTTGCAAGTATTTATTAAAGATACTATTAAACAGCTTTTAAATTGTACACAGTCTGATTTAATGCCTTCTATTGGTATAGGTATGCATTGTTACCAACCTTACCCATGCGATTTTTTAGGTACTTGTTGGAAACAAGTACCCGAAAATTCTATTTTTGAATTATGTGGTAGGGGTGGTTTTAGTATTGCAACAGAACTTTATAAAAAAGGGATTAAAAATTTTGAAAATTTACCCGAAGGTTTAGAATTAGATGCTGACCAGTATAAGCAAATTGAGTCTTATTTAACCAATACACCAATTATTGAAAAAGAAGAAATAAGGTCTTTTTTTAATAGCTTATCTTATCCGCTACATTTTTTACATATTGAAGAGTTTTCAACAGCAATACCTGAATATGATAATACCAGCCCTTATCAGCATTTACCTTTCCAATATTCGCTATTAATTCTGCAAGAAACGGGAGAAATACAAAAGTTTAGTTTTATTTCAGAATTTGGAAAAGACCCAAGAATACAATTTTCTTCTTCTTTACTATTTAATATTCATAAAAGTGGAAGTATTGTAGTTTATGATTCTAATATAATGCAAGTTTTAAAATTGTTAATTGGTCATTTCCCTGAATTTGCAAACCAATTAAATGAATTTACGAATAGAGTTGTAGATGCATCAATACCTATTAAAAATAAAAGTTATTATAACTCATTATTAAAAGGGGGGTATGATAAGAACAAAGTTATACCGAGTTTTGTACCACAATACAATTATGAAAGTTGTAAAAAGAATTTTGGTTTAGAAGCTGGGCAAATATTTATAAATATTTCAAAACAAGAAGATGATAAAATGAAAGACGAAATAAAAGCAAAGTTGGTTGAGTATAGTAATAAGGAAGCAGAAGGGATTTTTATAATTTGGAAAGGTTTGAAAGATATAACATTAAATTAATTGAATTTTAATGTTAATAATTTTTGATTGTATTTTTTTTGATTATTTTTGTATTATTGATTTGGTATATAAAATTTAGAAAGGATGGGAAAGATTGCATGTTTTTTTTGTTTACTGGTTTCTTTGAAAATAAATGCACAAAATGATACTACAAGAGTTTTGTTTATTGGCAATTCGTTTACTTATGTAAATAATATGCCCGATTTAGTGCAAGGGCTTGCTGATGCAGCACATTTACCCTTTAAATTTGTTATGTATGCACCCGGTGGTATTAGTGTAGGTGATACTGCACAAGGCACAAGTGCTCACATGAATAACCCAATTGTGTTTAATTTAATTCGGTCTGATAATTGGGATTTTGTTTGTTTACAAGACAATCAAGGTCGCTTTATTTATGGCAATTGCCATTTCCCTGATACTAATGTATCGAAAGTGGTGCGAGGACATTTAAAGATTAGAGATTCTGTAGAAATGAATCATCCCTGTGCTCACATGTTATGGTTTGCAGGCTGGGGTCCCAAAAATGGTTATCCGGGATATGCCTCAACCGGTAGCGGGCTAATAGATAATATTTATGATGATTATATGTGTATGAACAATACTGCAAATGAAATTATATCTCCTATTGGAAAAGCTTGGGAGAGAGAGCTGACAATTTTACCCCTTGTTGATTTATGGGGTTCCGACCTTACACACCCATCGTTAGAAGGTGCTTACCTTACAGCATCTGTGATATTCACATCTATTTTTAGAATAAACACAGAAAAAGTTCAGTTTTATGGTGGTATTGATACTGTAACGGCAACAACTTTGAGGCGTATAGCCTATCAAACAGTTATGGATAGTATTGTTACTACTAATTTGAGTCATTTCTTGCCAGACATTACGGTAAATTCAGGCTCATTAAGTGCATCTACAGGCTATATAAATTATAGGTGGTATCAAAACGATACTTTAATAGACTCAAGTGGTGTAAACACAGTTTCGGTTGCAACCAATGGCTGTTATTATGTTATTGCAACAGATAGCAATGGTTGTAGTTCTCGTTCGGTTGAAAAATGTACATTTCCAGAAAATATAGGGTCATTAACGTTGTTTGATACTATAAACATATTTCCTATACCGGCAGATAATTTAATTAATATAGATATGAAAAGGAAAGTGTCCGGGAAAATTCAATTAACAGATGAAACCGGTAGAATTATAAATGAATTTGAAATTCCGTCAAATCATTTTCAAATACCTATACAAGAGATTCCGGTAGGGGTCTATTTTATCACCATTAGAACAAGTGAAGGTAATTTTCATCAAAAAATTACTAAATTGTAATAATCGGCTTTCCTTTTGTCAATTAGCATTTAAAATTATATTAAAACACACATTTCCCGTTTTCTTCAACTACTTTTGCATAAATAACATAAAAATATGCGTTATACAATCTTTTTAGCACTTATACTAGTAATAAACGTTAGTTGTAACAATACGAATGAAACTAAAAAAGCAGAAACTACAAGTGTAGTAAATAACACTCCCGGAAGCGATTTTAATAAGGAAGGCACTGATAAATTGCTTACACTTATAAAGACTTATTATGGTTTAAAAGATGCGTTAGTAGCCACAAATGCCACAAATGCTAAGGATGCCGCACAAAAACTTCTTGTTGTAATTGACAGTTTTAAAATCTTTATATCCACAAATTCCAATGCAGATTCTTTAAAAATAAAAGAAAAAGTGTTTTTATATGCAGATAGTATTTTATTACAATGCAAAAATATTACAGGTATTGATGATGCAAGCTGTGAAAGACAAAGATTCGCATTTGGCACCATTTCAAGTTCGTTATATAGTCTTGTTACTATTGCCAAATTAAAAAATGCTAAAGTCTATCATGAGTTTTGCCCTATGGCTTTTAATGATAAGGGTGCATTTTGGCTAAGTAATGAAAGTGAAATTAAAAATCCATATTTCGGAGATAAAATGTTAGAATGTGGCGAAGTAACAGATTCATTGTAGTGTTTTCGTATATGTTGTACGCTAGATTAAGCTTTATCAATAAATGATACTTCAAATGATTTCCTATTTTAAATAAATTTTGTCATATATATGTTTTTTGAAAAATATTGGCATTTAGTTTTATTTCTACTATTGTGTTTGCCGCTTTATTCTATTGCACAAAAGCAGGTAACGCTAAGCGGTCATATTAAAGCTGCAGAAACAGGCGAGTCGTTGCAAGCTGCAACCATTTATATAAAAGGTGCAGACCAAGGTGCACAAACTAATAATTACGGTTTTTATTCAATTTCTGTGCCATCTGGTAGCTATACAGTAGTTTTTTCTTATATTGGCTATACCTCTGTCGAAAAAACTATTGACTTTAAAGAAAACAGAACGGTAAATATTGAAATGCAAAGTTCCACAACCTTAAAAACGGTTGAAATAACTGCAAAACGTAAAGATGAAAATGTGAAAAATGCCGAAATGGGTACCATTACATTGTCAATAGAACGAATAAAATCGTTACCTGTGCTTTTTGGAGAAGTAGATGTTTTAAAAACATTGCAATTATTGCCGGGAGTACAATCGGCAGGCGAGGGTAGTTCGGGTTTTTATGTAAGGGGTGGCGGTCCCGACCAAAATCTGGTATTGTTAGACGATGCTACAATCTATAATTCAGGTCATTTATTTGGATTCTTTTCGATATTTAATTCAGATGCAATAAAAGATGTTACCTTAATAAAAGGTGGCGCCCCTGCCAACTACGGTGGTAGGCTTTCATCGGTAGTGGATATAAGCATGAAAGAAGGCAATATGAAAGAATTTCATGCAGAAGGTGGTATTGGTTTAATAGCGTCAAGACTAACACTTGAAGGTCCGATAAAAAAAGATAAAAGTTCATTTATTTTATCTGCCAGACGTACTTATATTGATGCTTTGGTAAGACCTTTTGCTCCGAAACTTAAAAATACAGGTTATTATTTTTACGATTTAAATTTAAAAGCCAATTATATTTTATCTGATAAAGACAGGATTTATTTAAGTGGATATATGGGGGTTGATAAATTCTTTTTTCAAAACGAACGAGGTACCTTTAAAGCGGATATACCATGGGGCAATAATACTGCTTCGGTAAGGTGGAATCATCAATTAAACAGCCAAATATTTTGTAATACAACTTTGGTATATAATGACTATAATTTTTCTTCAAATTTGTCTCAAAATACGTTTGGTATTAAAATTGCATCGGGCATAAAAGACTATAATGCCAAGACCGATTTTGATTATTATACTTCTTATAATAATCATATAAAAGCGGGGGTGGCTTACACTTACCATACTTTTATCCCCAATCAGGTATCAGGGCAAATTGATACTATAAAAATAAACCCTAATAATGCATTTATAAAACATGCACATGATGCAGGTGCATATATTTTAGATGATTTTGACCCATTAAAATGGTTGAAGATAAATATAGGAATCCGTTATTCATGGTTTGGGCAAGTGGGCCCTTATACCGCTTATAATTATAACGAGAATCAAGTTGTTACAGATAGTACACACTATGGTAATGGTAAATTGGTGAAAAGTTATGGTGGTTGGGAACCTCGATTTAATATGCGTTTTCAGTTAAATGAAAGCTCATCCTTAAAAACAAGTGTATCTAAAACATATCAATATGTACACATGGTTACCAATAATGGTACAACATTACCTACCGATGTATGGGTACCCAGTACTTATTTGGTGAAACCGGAAATGGCTTGGCAATATTCGGCAGGTTATTTTAAAAATTTATTAGACAATAAATTGGAAACATCGGTAGAGGTATATTATAAAGAAATGAAGAACCAAGTGCAATATAAAGAAGGTTATATGCCCAATACACTATCCGACCCTGAATTATCTTATGTTTTTGGTACCGGAACAGCTTATGGAGCAGAATTTTTTATTAATAAAACTCAAGGAAAATTTACTGGATGGATAGGTTATACCTTATCGTGGACATGGCAAAACTTTCCTTTACTTAATAATGGAGACCCTTTTCCTGCAAAATATGATCGCAGGCACGATTTATCTGTTGTGGCAAGTTATAAGATGAGTAATAAATGGACATTTTCTTCTGTTTTTGTTTATGGTTCCGGCAATGCAATTACATTGCCTACTGCCTATTATTTTATAGATGGCAATATTCAGGAATATTTTAGTAAAGTAAATGCATATAGGTTACCGGCATATCATCGTTTAGATGTTTCTGCAGTTTATACCCCACAACATACTAAGCCAAGAAAATGGCAAGGAAGTTGGGCTTTTTCTATTTATAATGTATATAACAGGCAAAATCCTTATTTCTTGTATGTTGACAATACGGGTACTGTAACCAAAGGAATTAAAATTACTGTATATGAAGTCTATATTTTACCTATAGTACCAAGTATAACATATAATTTTAGGTTTTAATGCAATTTGTTGTAACATTCAATTGTATGTTATTTTAATGAGTATAATAAGATATAAATGCAACTTGTAGAAATTGAAAAATACTTTAAAGGAGAATTTTTAACAGAACCAGAAAAAATAAAGAAAATTTTTTTAAATATAAGAGCTTTTCTTTTCGACTGGGACGGTGTTTTTAATAATGGAGTAAAAAATGAAAATGGCTCAAGTTGTTTTAGCGAAATTGATGCTATGGGTACAAATTTGCTTCGTTTCAATTATTTTTTAAGAAATGAAACAGTTCCTGTTATTGCAATTCTATCGGGTGAAAAAAATATAGATGCATTTGGATTGGCTAAAAGAGAACATTTTAATGCTTCCTACTATAAAATTAATAACAAAATAGACGCCTTTTATCATTTTTGCTCCTTAAATGATTTACAACCCGATGAAGTAGCCTATTTTTTTGATGATGTACTTGATTTTTCGGTTGCTGCTATTTGTGGTTTGCGTATTTTAATAGGTAGAGATGCGAACCCTTTGCTGTTAGAATATGCTAAAAAACACAATTTGGCTGATTATATTACCTTTAATGATGGTGCAAAACACGCTGTTAGAGAAAGTTTAGAGCTACTTACCGGACTTAGTGGTGTTTATGAAGAAACAATTACAAATAGAGTACAATTTACGAATAGCTACCAAAAATATTTAGAGCAAAGAAATATACCTAACCCTGATTTTTATACTTTAATAGATTCTATAATAACAAAACAGAACCCATAATGATAGTTGGAATTATTCCGGCAAGATATGCGTCAACACGTTTTCCGGGCAAAGCACTTATTGATATAAACGGCAAAAGCATGATACAAAGAGTATATGAGCAAGCCGCCTTAAGTAAGGTACTACATAATATTTATGTTGCCACAGACGACGAAAGAATTTTTAAGCATGTAAGTGCGTTTGGTGGTAATGTATTAATGACCGCATTAGAACACCCAAGTGGTACAGACCGTTGTCAAGATGCGATAAAGCAATTAGGAGACGAATATAAATATATAATAAATATACAAGGTGATGAACCATTTATACATCCGAATCAAATAGATGAATTGGCTGCAATTTTAAAGGATAATTCAGTAGAAATTGCAACACAAATGATACCTGTAAACCACCATACATTACTTTTTGACAAAGGTGAAGTAAAAATTGTATTGAATGATAAAAGTGAAGCATTGTATTTCAGTAGAATGGTAATTCCTTTTATTAAAGGTATAAAAGAAAACGAGTGGCATAATTACCATACTTATTATCGCCATGTGGGCATGTATGCTTACAGACGCGATATACTTGAAAAAATTACACAATTGCCTGTATCTTCATTAGAAAAAGCTGAATCATTAGAACAATTACGCTGGGTTGAAAATGGTTTTAAAATAAAATGCGTTATCACAAATTATGAAAGCCATTGTATTGATACACCGGAAGACATAGAAAAAATATTGAAAATGGTAATGTAATATTAGTTTATACTATTAATTATAGCAACTAACTTTTTTACATCGTTACTAGTAATTGCATTATACAAAGACACCCTAAAGCCACCTATAGACCTATGACCCTTAATACCGGTAATATTATTTTCAGCACAACTATCTAAAAGTTTTTCTTCAATTAGCGCATCATTAGCAGTAAAACATACATTCATAAAACTCCTGTCTGATTTATCTTGAATATATGCATTAAAATGTGGGTTATTATCTATAGTATCATATAATAATTGAGCTTTTTGATTATTCTCATTTTCTATTTGTACAAGAGTTTTTTTAGTTATCCATCTAAGCATTAACAGGGATACGTATATGCCAAATACATTTGCTGTATTAAGAATGGAGTTTTCTAAAACATGATTATTGTAGCAAAAGATAGGGGCAAGTTTGCGAGCTTGGTGTTGTAGCAATTCTTTTTTAATAACTACTAACGTATTTCCGGCAATACCTAGATTTTTCTGTGCTACTGCATAAAACATATCAAATTGGGTATAATCTCGCTTACCGGAGAAAATATCGCTACTCATATCTGCAATTAGTGGTATATTGTATTTTGGCATTTCCTGCCATTGTGTGCCGTAAATAGTATTGTTTGTTGTAAAATGCAAATAAGAATAATCACCATCAATTTCTGTTGGCAGTTGTGGTAATTTAGTATAGTTAATATTTCTTGATGATGCAATGGTAACGGTTTCCCCAATGAATTTTGACGATTCTATTCCTTGATTTGCCCAATGTCCGCTATCAATATAAGCTGCACGATTCAACAAGAAATTCATGGGTATTAAGCTAAACTGCAATCGTCCACCGCCTTGCATCCATAATACTTCATAATCATTGCCAATATTGCAAAGCAATCTTACCAATTGTTTACTTTCTTCTATTATTGCTTCAAAGTCTTTACCCCTATGTTGGGTTTCGAGTATTGAAATGCCGGTGTTTTTATATTCTTCAATTGCTGAAGCGGCTTCTTGTAATACTTCCATTGGAAGCATAGCTGGTCCTGCATTAAAGTTTATCTTTCTTTTCATTTTTTTCGTTTTCATCGGTAGTAGTAATACCACCACTAACAGCAAACTTCATAGCCTGTGCTGCTGTCATTTCTTTGATAGGTTTTATATTCTCAAAATCTGTAAGTATTACCCAGCCTGCAATAGCATAAGATTGAGGTAAATAAACTGCAACCATATTATTAAGCCCCAAACCCGACATATCTTTTTGAGTCATAAAACCAATCCGCCAAATTTCAGGATTTTTATTTACACAAACCCAAACCGGTT